>CAYVWW010000028.1:0-10671 GCA_964455605.1 uncultured Actinomycetota bacterium
TTAAGAAAAGATATAAAAATAATACGCCTATAGCTATTATGGAATTTCTTTATCCGATAATGCAGGCATATGATTCTGTTTCAATAAAAGCGGATGTTGAGCTGGGGGGAACCGACCAGAAATTCAATTTATTAATGGGAAGAGAGCTTCAGAAGGAAATGAGCCAGAAGCCGCAGATTGCAATTACAGTCCCTATTCTAGTGGGAACTGATGGAGTGGAGAAAATGAGCAAAAGCCTTGGAAATTATATAGGAGTATACGAGCCTGCAAATGAAATTTTTGGAAAGATTATGTCGATACCCGATGATGTAATGATTGATTACTATAAGCTTCTTACAGAACTTGACCCGGAGGAAATAAAAAGAATTGAAGAAGATATAAGAAAAGACAGGTTGAACCCATCAATAGCGAAGAGGAGATTGGCTAAAACAATAATAGGGAGCCTATACTCAGAAAAGGAAGCGCTGGATTCAGAAGAAAATTTTAATTTGATATTCAAGGAAAAAAAGGTTCCGGAAAAAGTTAAAATTTTCGTAATATACAGGAAAGATTTTAAAGGCGATAAAATAAATATTTTAAAAATATTGAATGATTCGGGCCTTGCTTCCTCGAATGGCGAGGCAAGGAGATTAATAATCCAGGGTGGAGTGAAAATTGACAATAAAAAGATTAGCGACCCGGTTGCTGAACTGGAAATAAGTAATCTTGATAACAAGATTATACAGAAGGGTAAAAGACATTTTAGAAAAATAATAATAAGAAATTAATTATGCACGAGTACTCAATAACCTGTTCGATAATAGAAATTCTGAAAGAAAAAGTAGAGGAACATAATGTAAAAAAAATAAAAAAAATAAATTTTAGAATAAGCCCTTTTAGCCATATCGAACCTGAATCAATAGAATTCTATTACAATTTTCTTACAAAAAATGATTATTTATTAAAGATGGCAACCCTGAAATTTTCAAAAAGTAGTATAAAAATGAAATGCATCTCCTGCGGGAAAACATTTAAAACAAATGACGTAAACTCATTATGTCCTTATTGTTCAAGTGATAATACAAGATTAGTCAAAAATGATTATGATGATGAAGAAGAAATAAAAATTGTTTCAATCGAAACATGAAATTATTTTTTGTTATTTTTGGCTTCTTCAAGGATTTCAACTGTCCATTTGGCAGCATTTGCACAGACAGAAGTACATCCTTTATTATGGGCACCTGCTGCTTCAAATTTTTTTAGTTCATCGTCGTCTACTATGTAAAAAGGCCTCCCATATATTCTCCTGTGGATCTGTTCACAAATAATACTGCCATATTTATCGATAAATTTTTCATGCAATATTTTGATAAGATTATTCAATCTTCTGTTCTTTTTTGAACCCCTTGGGTCATCGGGGGATTTTCCAATATCACGAGTACTTCTTCCCAGCTTTAGCCCAAGAAAAAAGATTCCTGCAAGATAAGCGCCACATGTCCCATCGCATTCCATAGCTCCTCCTGCTGCAAACCCGCTAAGGCTTTTGAATAATACATCATCATTAATATTGTATACGTCAAGAAGTGCTTTTATGGTAGACTGGCCGCAACCATGTAATTCTTTTTCATATTTAAAAGCAAGGTCATATGCTTTCTGCGCTTTTGTTTTTATCATTATAGGTCTCCTTGTTTCATATCAAATCAAAATTTTTATTTTTCAAATAAGTATATTTCATATATTAATTAAAAAATTATGCAATAATTAAATCTTAATGGTAAATTCCTTATAAAAAAAATAAAAAAAACCTTATTATTCTAAAAATTTTTAAAATTTGAAAATTAAATAATCTTTAACGATCCAGAGACTTCTGTATTGAATTAATTGTTATGGAATCAGTAATTAAAACATCTACCATCTTTGCCCTTATAGCAGAAATAATAGCCTTATGCTTGTATTTACCATTGCAAATGAGCACTTTGTTCTTAATTTTTTTAAGCTGGTTATGACTTATAGCAATTTTATTTTTTTCAAGTATTGGTATATATTTACCATTTTCATCAAAGAAATTTATTGTAAGCTCACAACATGCGTTGCTTCCAGTTATCGTATTCATCATATCCTGGTTTAATAGATTGAATAACTTTGATTTTGCATTTGCCACACCTATTCCCATGATTGCAAGGTCTATGTTGTCCCAGTGACTGGTAACATTTTTTATGCTGTTTTCCTTAAGAAGCGAACTCCTGAGCTTTGGCTGTTCGAGGATAGCGGGGCAATTTAAGAAATAACATTCCCCGTTAAGCAGGGAGCCAAGTTTGCTGACTATTCTATTAGGATGAGACCCACCGACAAGGAAGCTATTGCTAAAACCGCCCATTATCTGGATAATCTTTTTTTTGGGATTTATTTGTAAATTTGATGATCCGAGGCTATTTATGGTTTTTTCTACTGATTCGCCAAGATTTATCCCTATTATCCTTGCTTCATTTATCATCTCAGCAACATAAGGTGCTGCGAATTTACCTATATTATTTTCAGTGAAAACTTCTGATTTTGAAGACATTATAAAAATCTTTTTAAGTTCAGGAAATAAAGATTTAAACTCCATCTCTTTTCTTAGAAGCCGTAGCTCATTTTTATTATAATCAATTGAAATTTTAACAATGCCTTTTTTTCTTGCGTAAGATATAAGCTGTGAAACATAGGACCTTGATATGCCCATTTTGTCGGCTATTTTATTCTGGCCTATATCCTTTTCATAATAGAGTATACTTACTCTAACAGCCATTTCATTTTTATCAGCTTTCATTATCCCAACCTTTGTATAATGCTATGTGAAATTTTTGAATTCATATTAACATTAGTGTTATAAAGTGTCAATATTCACTTTAAGTAACATAATTAATCATTTGTAATTTAAAAATTCAATAAATACAACAATAAATTTTAAGAATATGTAAATTCTATATTATATGTTTTATGCAGTTTAACAATTAAATATATATAATCAAAAAATCTTATATAGTAAAGATTATTATTTCCAGAATGAAGAGTTGGTATGATAAATATACATATGACGTTATTATGACAAAGCTGATATTTACTATGGAATCAGGAACAATAGAGAAATGGCATAAAAAGAAAGGTGGTATAGTATAAAAAGGAGATATACTTTACGAGGTAATGACACCGATAAAGTTACAATTGAAGTAGTGCTTTGGCAGTAATACTCGCAGTTGGGGAAATATATGATGCGCCCGAACTTGTTGATGGTATTATTAAAAAAAATTCTTTTATTAATCTGACACTGTCATGTGACCACAGGATTATAGATGGTGAACTGGGCTCAAGATTTTTAAAACGTATAGTCGAGCTTATTGAAAACCCATTGCTTCTCGTTTTGTAAATTTTAATGCAAATAGTCAAAATTAAGTGATTTGAACTGTTGACTTAATACTTTGCTGTAGTTAAAATAATAAAAGTTGTATATTCAAGATTGCTTGATTTATAAATTAATTTTTGCAGAAACAATAAATTCGGGAAGTATTATTAGCAAAAAAATAAAAATTTGAGTTAAAAATTACTAAAAATTAAATATAGATTAATCTATAAAATTGCTAATAACTTTACAGTAAAATAAAAAGGGATTTATTTAAGAAACTCTTTTTTATATAAAAAAATTAAAATAAATATTTGCGCAGTATTAATATATGTATGTATATATTAATTTTGAGTTTCTGCCAAAAAAGATATTTTGATATTTTAAAAAATTAATTTATAAGTCGGGTGTCTTACTCGACTTTTTTTATTTGGAAGGAAGGTAAAAAAATGGATTTATTTTTGAGGATAGTTGCTCTTGGAATTGCCATAGTTATAGGCTTATTTGTTGGATTCTTTTTTAGAAAATATATTATAGATTCAAAGTTAAGCTCAGCTGAACAAAAGGCTAACTCCTTACTTAGCAATGCTAAAAAGGAAGCAGCCAATCTAAAAAAAGAGATTACGCTTGAGGGCAAAGAAGAAATTCAGAAACTGAAGGCAAATGCCGAAACTGAAATAAGCAATCAAAAATCGGAACTAAAAAAAAGGGAGGACAGGTTAATAGGCAGGGAGGACTCTATTGAAAAGAAAGCCTATTACATTGATAAAAAAGAACAGGAATTGAAAAGAAAAAAAGATGAAGTTGAAAGCAAAAATAAAGAATTGACAGACGTTCTTAATAAGGAAATATTGAGACTTGAAGCGATTGCAGAGCTAACAAAAGATGAAGCGAAAGCCATCCTTATAAAGAAGATAGAGGATGAGGCAAAATATGAATCTGCAAAGGAATTGAGGAGTATAGAATCAAAGTTAAAAGAAGAAGCTGATAACAGGGCTAAAAAAATTATATCGCAGGCGATACAGAGATGCGCACTTGACCATGTAAGCGAGTCGACAGTGTCTGTAGTTAATCTGCCGAATGATGAAATGAAGGGGAGAATAATAGGAAGAGAAGGAAGAAATATAAGGGTATTTGAGAATCTTACAGGAATAAACATAATAGTCGACGATACTCCGGAAGCTGTTATACTTTCTTCATTCGATCCTGTAAGGAGAGAGATTGCAAGAGTCGCTCTTGAGAATCTCATAATGGATGGAAGGATACACCCTGCTAAAATAGAGGAAATGTATGAAAAAGCAAGTAAAATAGTGTATGACGAAATAAAAAACGAAGGGGAACAGGCTGTATTTGATACAGGGATACAAGAGCTAAACCCCGGGCTCGTAAAAGTACTTGGAAGATTAAAATACAGGACAAGTTATGGCCAGAATGTTTTAATGCACTCAAAAGAAGTAGCGTATATTGCTGGAATAATTGCTTCAGAGCTTGGTATGAATGTTAAAAAAGCGAAAAGGGCGGGTCTTCTTCATGATATCGGTAAGGCACTCACACATGATATAGAAGGATCTCATGCGATAATAGGTGCGGAACTCGCAAAAAGGCTGAATGAAGATGACGAAATATGTCATGCTATTAGAGCCCACCATAATGAAGTCGAGGCAAATACTGTTCTCGATGTTATCATACAGGCAGCCGACCAGATATCTGGTGGAAGGCCTGGCGCAAGAAGAGAAACGCTTGAGAGTTATGTCAAAAGGCTGGAGACGCTTGAAAAAATTGCTACCGATTTTAAAGGAATAGAAAAAGCATATGCCATACAGGCAGGCAGGGAAATAAGAGTTATGGTCAAACCTGAAGAGGTTAATGAAGAAATGTCTTTCGTGCTTGCAAAAGACATTGCGAGAGAAATAGAAAAGGAGATGGAATATCCAGGGCAGATCAAAGTTACAGTAATACGAGAGAGTAGAGCAATAGACTATGCAAAATAGTGATGATTTAAAAAAATTTCTTTCTGAGCTTAATATAGGAGATAAGCTTAATGTCGAAGAAGATCTTGGAGATGGTTATGTAAGATTAAAAATATCGGAAGCCGAAAGGAGACAGGCACTCCAGGATATAAACTGCGTCGAGGATATAATTGTAGAGCTTCTCAGAAATAGCAGGGATTCTGGTAGCAGAAATATATTTATAGGAACAAAAAAAATCGAAGATAAGAGAAGGAAGATTTATTTCATAGATGATGGAAAAGGAATACCACCAAACCTGCAGAATCTTATTTTCCAGTCAAGGGTAACTTCAAAGCTGGAAAATGGGAAAAAGGACCCCTATGGTTTTCATGGAAGGGGGATGGCTCTATTTTCAATAAAGTTAAACGTAGATGAAATAAGAATAGTCTTCTCGGATTGTCTTAAAGGAGCATCAATTTATGTGGATGTTGATATATCAAAAATTACCGAGAAGAAAGACCAGTCTGCTATGCCACAGATAATAAAAATGGATGGAGATTTAAGCATAATCGGAGGAGTAAATAATATAATTAAGACTATTATAGAATTTCAATTGCAGAACAGGGAAACTAATTTTTATTATGGAAGCCCAACTCAGATATTGTCAACAATGAGAAGTATAATAAAGAAAGACGGCAGAGATGATAGCTATCCAAAATTTGACAGCTGGGAAAAATTAAAAAAATTCGTTGATAATAACGATATAAAAGTAACTGAGATTCCCGTACTTACCGAAAACTATATTTTGATGGAAATGATATCCAGGAACATATTCAATATGGATATATCCCAGAGAGGCATACAGAGAGTTATGTATGATGAGATAGGAGAATTAAAGCCATTAAAAATAACAGCTGCTAATGATTATTATTCAAGCATTAAAAATAATGGAAACAAGTCTCCAGGTAAGGAGAATAAAATAAAACTTCATGATGAATTAAAACTTGCAGGCAGGTTTAAAGACGAAGAGATAAAGAGTATAATTAAGTCAACAGAAGAAAAGATAAATGAACTTGGATATAAGTATTTTATTACAACAGGAAATAATACGGAATGTAAAAAAGTAAACAACACTATTAAATTATTTATTGAACTTAAGCAAAGGGAATAATAAATATAGCAAAATAATAATATGAATGAAGACATTAAATTACTTAAAGTTTCTTCAACAACAAAACCAAACTCAGTAGCAGGTGCGATAGCGGGTATGATAAGAAGCAGCCACAGGGTCCAGATACAGACCATAGGTGCTGGGGCGCTAAACCAGGCAATCAAGGGGATAGCTATAGCTAGAGGATTTATAGCACCTACGGGGCAGGAAATAGTATGCACGCCATATTTTAAGGATATAGAAGTTAACGGGGAAACAAAAACTGCTATAGTGCTTAATATTGAATCCAGATAAACATTGATGTTTACAGTCATAAAATCTTTTTTAAACAAGCAATTATCACTTTTTTTATTAAAATCATTTTAGCTATGAAAACATATATAGAAACATTTGGATGCCAGATAAACGAAAGTGATTCAGAGAGGATGCTTTACATTCTTGAAAAAGAAGGTTATGTAAGAACATACTCTATTGAGGAATCAAACATCATAGTAATTAACACCTGCACTGTAAGGGAAAACGCAATAAACAAATTGTATGGCCATATAGGTAATCTAAGGAAATTAAAAGATAAAAACGAGGAAGTCTTAATATGCGTAGGTGGATGCGCAGCTCAGGAACTTAAGGAAAAAATAATTGACTATTTCCCTTACGTCGATATAGTGTTCGGGACATACAATATACCAGAGCTACCTGAACTTATAAATAAGAGAATTTCATCTGGAAAAAGTGTCTGCTCGATTAAAAAGAGTGGATTTGACCCCGATATTCTTAAGGTAAAAAGAGGCCACAGTTTTAAAGCATTTGTCCCTATAATTATAGGCTGCAATAATAGTTGTTCGTATTGCATAGTGCCGAGAGTCAGGGGGAAGGAAAGGTCGGTAGAACCGGAAAAGATTATAGATTATGTTAAAGATATTGTATCCCAGGGAGTTATCGAAGTAACTTTACTGGGTCAAAATGTTAATTCTTATGGAAAAGATTCTGATAAATACTATAGCTTCTCAGAACTACTTGATAAGGTTTCAGATATAGAAGGACTGGAAAGATTAAGGTTTATGACATCAAATCCAATGGATTTTTCTGATGACATAATTTATGCGGTACGAGATAAAAAAAATATAGCGAATCATATACACCTTCCATTCCAATCAGGTTCCAATAGGATTCTAAGGGCTATGAGAAGAAAGTATACACGCGAAGATTATCTTGGTATTATTGATAAAATAAATAAAGAAATTCCTGAATGCCTTATAACAACAGATATAATAGTTGGTTTCCCGGGAGAGGAGAAGGAAGATTTTCTAAAAACCCTCGATATAGTAGAAAAAGCCAGATTTAACAGGGCATTTACATTCATTTATTCTCCCAGGAGAAGGACTCTTGCAGCAAAAATGGATGATTATGTAGATTGCAGTGAAAAAAAGAAATGGTTCAACGAATTAGTTAACCTGCAGAATAGTATATCTTATGAAGAAAATAAAAAATTTATCGGTAAAAAGTTTAAAGTGCTTGTTGAAGGTGTTAGCATAAAAGACGCGGGCATTCTCTCAGGGAGAGCGGAAACCAACATTATCGTTAACTTTAAAGGAACAAAAAATATTATAGGTAAAATGGTTAATGTAAAAATAACTGGCGCAATGACGTTTTACCTTAAAGGGGAATATATTAATTAAAAAATACTAATGCCATAAATGAACGGAAATTCAAACTTTGATAACTTCAAAATAAATAAATCTTCTATAAGAAGCTTAAGAGACTATTTAGTTGAATCTAATTTAGATTTAAAATTAATAATAAAAAAACTTGCAGAATCCAAAAAACTAATAGTTGTCTGCGGACCTACATGCTCTGGTAAAACAAAGCTGGGTTTAATCCTATCAGATTTACTTAATACTGACATAATATCTATAGATTCAATTCAGGTTTACAGGGGCATGGACATTGGAACAGCTAAATTTGATGCCGGCAAATATAATAAGAAACAATACATGATTGATTTGTTTGAACCTGATCATAACCTGAGCGTAGTTGAGTTCAAGGAAATTTGTGATGATATAATTAAAAATAAATTTTTTTCAGTTAAAAAGGTCCCTATCATAGCAGGCGGTTCAGGACTATATATAAGAAGCGTTATAAACGGAATAGATAATATACCGGACAGTGATAAAAATATAAGAAAAAAATTAAAAGACTTAATAGATAGGGAGGGATTGGCAAAATATTATCAAAGGTTAAAAAAAATAGATAAAGAATATGCAAATAAAATAAGCGAAAACGACATGAGAAGGATAATAAGGGCACTTGAAGCTTACGAGGTTACAGGAATTAGTTTTTCAAGTCTTCATAAGATATGGAAAAATAAAGAAAAGCATTACAATTCCATACTTATTGGCCTTGATATGGAAAGGCGTACGCTTTACAGACTTATAGAGGACAGGGTTGACGAAATGTTTAAAAAAGGACTTGTAGAAGAAGTAAAGAAAATAGTTGACGGAGGATATAAAGATTGTAGGAGCGTTACGCAGGCGGTTGGCTATAAGGAAGCCCTCCAATATCTAAAGGGAGATATAAGTATCGAAGAATGCATAAGTAAAGTTAAAATGAATACAAGAAGACTGGCAAAAAAACAGATAACCTGGTTTAAGTCTGAACCAAAAATAAATTGGATAAGGTTAGATAATTATGATAACATTTTTAACTTAATCAGGGATATTTTTATAATAATTGAAAAAAATTAAAAAAAATGAATAATTTACATTTTTCAAAACTAAATGGTCAGGGCAATGATTTCATAGTTATAGATGCAACTGAAGAGCCCTTTAAACTTTCCAGTAACCAAATTATTGAAATGTGCGACAGGAATTTTGGAATAGGCGCAGATGGGCTGATCCTTGTTAAAAAATCAAATAATTATGACTTAAAAATGGACTTTTACAATAAAGACGGTTCCATATCTGAAATGTGTGGCAATGGAATCAGATGCATGGCTAAATTTGCATTTGATAAAAAACTTATATCGAACAATATTATAGAAATTGAAACACTTGCAGGGGTAAAGAAGATTTTTATTAATGTTGAAAATGGTGCAGTAGGTAATATAAAAGTAAATATGGGAAAGCCAGAATTCAAACCTTCGAATATACCTGTAAAAGTCCGTGATAGTATAGATGAAATTTTCAACTATAAAATAAATATTAATTCAAGAGATTTTTATATAAACTGCGTATCAATGGGTAACCCACATTGCGTAATTTTCCTTGATAAGAATGAAGACCTCGGTAGTTTTCCTGTTTCTAAATGGGGCCCTCTGATTGAAAATTATGAAATTTTTCCAAACAAAGTCAACGTAGAATTTATAAAAATCAAAGATGAAAGCAGCATAGATATGAGAGTATGGGAAAGGGGTGCAGGCGAAACACTTGCCTGTGGTACCGGCGCATGCGCTGCAGGGGTCTGCTCTATTAAATTAAATAAAATTAAGGGTGAAAAGATAAAAGTAAATTTAATGGGCGGAAAACTGAAAGTCATATGGAATTCTAATGAGGACAACGTTTACCTTGATGGCAAAGTAAGTTATAAATTCGATGGAGTTTATTTCCTGTGATATAAAAAAATCAATGTTATTTGTTATTTTAAATCAAAAAAAGAAGGAATTAAAATGAAGTTTGAAGAATCTGAAAGGTTAAAGTCATTGCCGCCGTACCTTTTTGCGGAAATTGATAAAATCATAAATAAAAAGAGAGCTCAGGGTATGGACGTAATAAGTCTTGGTATAGGGGATCCCGATATACCTACACCTGAAGAAATAGTAGACGTTTTATGCAGGGAAGCAGGCAATCCTGAGAACCACAGATATCCTTCAAGTTATGGCCTGAAAATTTTTAGAGAAGCAGTAGCGGAGTTTTATAATAACAGATTCGATATTCAACTTGACCCTGAAAGAGAAGTAATACCTCTAATGGGGTCAAAAGAGGGAATATCAACACTGGCATACACCTTTATAAACCCAGGTGATTATGTAATAATTACGGACCCTTCATATCTTGTATACCGGATAAGCACGATTTTTGCAGGAGCTATCCCGTATGTTATTCCATTAAAAAAAGAAAATGGCTATTTATTCGATCTAAATGATATAAGCAGCGATATAGCAAGTAAGGCTAAAGTTATTTTCTTTAATTATCCGAATA
>CAYVWW010000029.1:0-10670 GCA_964455605.1 uncultured Actinomycetota bacterium
TTGGCACCCAGCACATAATTGTCTTCATCTCCATATTCCCTGGCAGTTTTACTTATATTGTCCAGGATCCCCGACATTATCCCACGGAGCCTTTTGTCTACTTCATCAGCTGTCCACTGTAGTCTCATGCTATTCTGGCTCATTTCCAGAGCCGAGACTGCGACCCCTCCGGCATTCGCAGCTTTTCCTGGCGCAAAAAATATCCCATTTTCCAGGAATACCTTTACTGCATCAGGCGTGCAGGGCATATTCGCACCCTCGCCAATGGCATAACATCCATTGTTTACAAGAATTCCTGCATCTTCAGAATTTATTTCGTTCTGCGTTGCGCATGGAAGAGCTATATCACATTCAATTTTCCATATATCATAAGGATTCTCCCCATATTTAGCATCCGGATATTTTTTTCTATATTCTGAAATCCTACCCTTATTAATTTCCTTTATTAGTTTTATTTCTTCCAGATCCAGTCCATCCGGGTCATATATAAAACCCTTTGAATCACTCATCGCTACTACTTTTCCGCCCATCTCCCTAACCTTCTGGTGAGCATATATCGCTACGTTTCCTGATCCTGATACAATAACCTTTGCATTCTTAATATTTTTCCCCTTTTTTTCGATCATATCGCTTACAAGATAAACGAGTCCATATCCTGTCGCTTCCTTCCTTAAAATGCTCCCTCCATATTCGATACTTTTACCCGTAAGCACACCTTCATAAATATTTTTTAATTTCTTATACTGTCCGAACATATATCCTATTTCCCTTGCGCCCGTGCCTATGTCACCTGCAGGAACATCGGTAGAAGGTCCTATATGCCTGAATAACTCTGCCATGAAGTTCTGGCAGAACCTCATTACCTCTGAGTCTGATTTATTCTTTGGGTCGAAGTCACTGCCTCCTTTACCACCGCCCATACTGAATCCTGTAAGTGAATTTTTAAATATTTGCTCAAAACCAAGGAACTTTATTATCCCAAGATTTACTGAAGGATGAAGTCTTATTCCCCCTTTGTATGGACCTATAGCACTATTGAACTGAACCCTGTATCCACGGTTAACATTAACCCTTCCATTATTATCTACCCACGTGACCCTGAACATGAGCTGCCTTTCAGGCTCCACTATCCTTTCAAGAATACCTGATTCCTCATATTCAGGATGTATCTCAAATACACCTTCTATAGACGCAAGCACTTCTTTAACAGCCTGGTGAAATTCTACTTCGTTTGGATTTTTCTCTACAACACTTTTAAAAACATCCTGTACGTAACTCATTCTTTTATCTCCTTCTGTCCTTCATTTTTTTACATACTAACATATATCTTTTCTGTTTTTTAAACTATCTCTAAATGATTTCAAATATTATTTTTACTTCAACCCATTTATTTTATATTCTACAGAAATCATCAAAAATATATAGTAAAAAATTGTTGCAATTCTTTCATACATAACCTAAAAAATCAACATCCGCTACCTGTATTAACCCGGATATTTTTCCTGCACTACTGGTTATGCGTATAAATCTTTTAATAATCTATCAATTAAAAAAAATTAAATGGGGAATAAAAAAACAGACTTCTATAAATAAAAAATATTATGGAGGCGGCACCCGGATTTGAACCGGGGTTAAAGGTTTTGCAGACCTCTGCCTTACCACTTGGCTATGCCGCCTTTAACAGCAAAAAGATATTATAGAATAATTTCATTTAAAAGTTAAGCTGGCCTTCATGCCAGCCTGACCAATTCTTAAATTACTCTTTATTTTAAAAACAAAACTCAACGAATATTTCAAATACTTTACCTTACAATACCCTATCTTACAACAAAAATATCTAAAAAATACCTTTTATCTTCTCACCACAATTAGGGCACCTGCCGTCATTAAGCTTATTGCTGACCACATAAAATCCATTCCTCTCAATCAGCATACTTTTGCATACCGGGCAGTAAGTATTTTCAAATGAGCTTCCTTGAATATTACCGCCATACACATATTCCAAACCTGCTTTTTTACCTATTTCAATAGCCTTTTTTATCTGCCCCACACTTGTAGGAGGAATATCTGACTTATAGCTGGGGTAGTATGCACTGATATGCCAGGGCATTCCTTTATCAACCCCTGCTATAAAATCGGCAATTTGCTTGAGCTCTTTATCTGAATCATTAATGGTCGGTATTACAAGAGTAGTAACTTCAACCCACATGCCCATTTCCTTCATCAAAATGATATTATTAAGAACCGGTTTTAACCTCCCACCCATTTTCTCCCTATACGTATCATTTGAAAAGCTTTTTAGATCGACATTCGCTGCATCAAGATAATGTTTTATCATTTCAAGACTTTCTCTGGTCATGAATCCATTCGTCACAAAAATATTTTTAAGACCATTATTTTTCGCAATTTTTGCAGTATCGTATGCATACTCAAAAAATATCGTAGGTTCCGTATATGTATATGAAATGCTACTGTCACCATTTGCCAGTGCATGCCTGACTACTTCTTCAGGAGTAACTTCTTCGCCATCAATTATGCCAAAATCAGAAGGAGTTCGTGAAATTCCATAGTTCTGACAGTAAAAACACCTGAAATTACACCCCATAGTAGCTATTGATAATGAAGATGTGCCTGGCATAAAATGAAACAGCGGTTTCTTCTCGATAGGATCTGAATTTTCGGCAATTATTTTGTTATATACAAGCGAATAAAGAACGCCACCGATATTTTCCCTTACATAACAGATACCCTTCTCCCCATCATCGATTACGCACCGATGATTACAGAGGTCACACATGACCTTTTTACCTGAAAGTTTCTTATATAAGTATGCTTCTTTCATAGCTATATTATTATTTTTTATTATTTCAGAGAGTCACTTCCAATATAACCTTACACTAACATTATATAACTGACAATCTCAATAACAAACAATTTATTAATGCTTCACTCTAAAAATCAAACATATCAGATATTTGCGATTCAATTAGAAAATATGGAATAGACTGCTACAAAAATGACTATTTTTATATAACACTTTATAATTTATAATTACTCTAAGTAAGTATTAATATAAGCAGGATTTATAAACAGAAGATAAAAGATAAAAATATTATTAATTCTTAAGTTTAATTTACGTACTGTCTTAAAAAACTTTGACAATTGATAAAAAAAAATATTACATATAGAATCTTTAACAAGTATAATTAGTAACATTGATTATTTAAATACCTTATAACTATGGTAAAAAGTTCATAATTTTTATAAAATTGTTCCTTTTTAGGATTGGCTTTGAATTATGGAAAACGAAAAAGATGCATGGATTTATTTCATTGAAATACTCATAAAACAGGGTAAATATGAAGATGTCATAAGAGCCTGCCACAATGCCATAAAAATGGACAGGAAGTTTAAAGAGGCATGGTATTACTATGGCATTAGCTTTTACAAGCAGGGGAAATACGACGAATCTGAACTCGCCTGCAGGGAAGCCCTGGAATTAGACAATGGATATGTTGATGCATTATTGTGTCTTGGCGCTACTCTTTTTAAAAAGGACCAGTATCCCCAGGCAGAAAGAGTTATAAAAGAATTAATAAAGCTTGATGATAAAAATAAAGATGCCTGGAAAATACTTCATATATTATTAAAAAAACAGAGCAAATTTAAAGAAGCAGATTTAGCGATTAAAAGGGCAGAAGAGCTTCAATAAGCTAATTTTTTAAATAATTCATTCCATTTGCTCGCTGCAGACCGCAGACTCCCTCGTTGCACTCAGTCCGTCTTTTCAAGTCCCTGGAAACATGCGCTTCTGGCATGTTTCCAATGGTTTGGATTTATTATTCCAATCATAATTGATGTATTTAATGGTGTCGGAAGGGGGACTTGAACCCCCATGAACAATATTGTTCACAAGGCCCTCAACCTTGCGCGTCTACCAATTCCGCCATTCCGACACAGGGTAAATAATATATTTTTATTTAATTTACATCAAGTATTTTAATTTATTAAAAATAATTTTTTAGCTGTTTTTTTAGCTTTTCCCATCAAACAATATATAACTATTCTTTCTTCGGTTTAAAGCAAACAGCTATATGCTCGATTATATTACCCGTCTTTGTAAGAAATCCAAAATCTTCACTCTCTTTGAACTTATTCGCAAGGTTTATGTCAAAAGGTACACTAAGTATATCTACTTCCCTACCTTCAAGCATACTTATGAGATTATTGATATCAGTATCAAAAACAATCCTCACCCTGTCAATATTCGGTATTTCATTAAAATAATAATCATTCTTCTCAAGTAATATATACTTTCCTTTGACATGTTCTTTTAATTTATAAGGGCCATTTGATACCACATCTTCTATGGAAAAATTACTTATATCTTTTTCTTCCAGTAAACCGTCTGAAATTATAAACCTAAAAAGTTCCCCGTAATCGCCGATGTAGCTCTTGAATGAGATATTAAATTCTTTATCATTTATAATTTCTATTCCTTCTATCTCCAGATAATCCTTATTAAGGTTTACCAGCTCTTCATTCCCTATTATTGAATCAAAGGTATATTTTATATCTTTTGAAGTAATTGGCTCGCCATTTTCCCAGAATATATCATCTTTAAGAACAACTTTAACCTTTTTATCATAAACATTAGTTGAATTGCTACCCTTATAGCTCCCCTCCCCTGCCAGCACATTTTCATATTCACCATTTTCATTAATTTTCCACAGACCTTTAATCATAAGGTCACTTATATAATCCTCACTAAATAGATCGTCTATATCATAATCTTCACCCTTATAGCCTATTATAATCTCATTTCCTTCAGAATCTTCAGATTGCCATTCGCCAGACAGCATGATTTCTTCAATATTAAAGAATATTTCATTATTTATTATTCTTACATCTAGCTGTTTTATCTTTTTACTATTAAAAGCAATCGTATATATCCTGTTATATAATGGCAAAACCACCGCATCACCGGCAATTATATCCTGCAGATTTTCAAATAATTCCTTCTTTTTATCGCTATTATTCTCTCTTTCAAGATTTTTAAGAATCGAATCAACTTCCTGGTTATTATACCAGTAGAAATTCTCGCAGTTTTTATTTTCATCCGTTTCCAGCGGGGGTATCTTTCCAGAATTGAAACTGCAATCCAGACTGGCGCCGTCGAAATTGTAAAAAGACCATATGCCAAGCTCGTACTCACCCTTTCCAACACAATCTCCATACCACTCCTCGGATGGCTTATTAAATATCCATACTTTTATTCCGATGCTATCAAGGTTTTCCTTTATAATTTCCTCTATCACTTCTTTCGGACCACTATCGGAAATCGAGCCGATGGTAATATACAGCGGGTTATCAGTTCCATATCCAGCCATATTTAAAAACTCTTTTGCCTTGTCGGGATTGTATTCATACTGGCTCCAGGATTGATAATGATATAAAGAACTCTCTGAAAAAAGACTATTGGCAACATTATTGTATTCACCATATAACTCCTCGACGATCCTCTCTCTGTCTATTGCGTAAAATATAGCCTTTCTTACATTGATATCGTTAAGGGTATTTTTATCCAATTGCTTTTCTTTTTGAGCCAGGAAAAATTCCTTACTATATGCGCCAAATTCTTCCTCTTCCTCTTCGTTATCCTCGGTACTTTCAATAACATTCTCGTCATCTATAGTTTTTAATAGCACGATGTCTTTATATTCGCATGAGCATAATAAGCTCGCACATACAAAGATAAGGAACATGAAAAATGATATTTTTTTGAACTTTACCATATTCTTTAAATATTTTTTTAATGAAGTTCCGGATAGGAAAAATTTATTATGTAGCGACAATAAAATAAATTTAACAAATATAAAATATTATTGTTTTAATCAGTCACTCTTTTACCGATAAGATACTTTTTTAAGTTATCCAATCAATTTTTTATCCAGTCTTTATCAAAAACCATTTGATTATGAATAACTTATAAAAGAATAAATAAAGTTATGTTGGTAATCGCAAAAATTACTCCGAATATGACAGTAATCCTGTCTAAATTTTTTTCTATTATCCCTGTCCCATCGAAAGTCTCTGCCATACCAGAAAATAGCCCGGATAATCCTCCTCCTCTTCCTGCATGCAGAAGAATAAGAAGCACCAACCCTACACTTACAACCATATGAATAGCAAATATGACATTTAGTAAAACAGAACCCATATTTTTAATACCTCCAGAATTATAAATTAACCTCTCAAATTATCCTGCGGCCTATATTTTAACAGATAATTAATATTATAAAAATAATTCAAATTATTATTCAAATAATATTTAAAAATCTATATTTATATATAGAACATTCAATTAAAACACCTATTTACTTAATATGATAGATTCACCAGTCATCTCTGCTGGCTTCTCTATCCCCAGTAGTTCTAGTATTGTAGGAGCTATATCGCTTAATTTAAAATCTCCAGTATCCTTTTTTAACTTTATTTCAGTGTCACAAACTATAAAAGGCACTGGCGATGTAGAGTGCGCTGTTATTGGCTCCATAGTTTTAACATCGATCATTTTTTCTGCATTACCATGGTCTGCTGTTATTATTGCCAGACCACCATTTTCAATTAGCTCCCTATTTACGATTCCGACACATTCATCTACCGTCTCAACTGCTTTTACAGCTGCTTCCAGGACTCCTGTGTGTCCGACCATATCAGGATTTGCAAAGTTCAATATTATGGCATCATATTTTTTTGATTTAATTCTACTGATTACCTCTTCTTTAATCCCATAAGCGCTCATTTCAGGTTTTAAGTCATAAGTCGCAACTTTTGGAGAAGGTATAAGCACCCTGTCTTCGCCATCGTAAGGTTTCTCAATCCCACCGTTAAAGAAAAATGTCACATGCGCATATTTCTCTGTCTCGGCAATCCTTAGCTGCTTCATCTTATTATTCGATAAAACCTCCCCAAGAGTGTCCACTATTTTTGCAGGCTTAAAAGCAACAGGAATTTCATACTCCTTATCATACTGGGTCATTGAAAAAAAATTAACTTTAGGCGGATTATCGCCCCTATCAAATTTATCAAATTCGTTACCGGTTATAAAAGCTCTTGTAATCTGCCGTGCCCTATCGGGCCTGAAATTAAAGAATATTACAGAATCCCCTGTCCTTATCCTTGCCTTATCCTCATCCTCGCAACTAACTATAGCCGGCACCAAAAATTCATCGTCTACTCCATCTCTGTATGACGATTCTACAACATCGGCAGCCTTCTCGAACCTTTTGCCTTCCCTGTAAACAAGGGCATCGTAGCTTTTTTTAATCCTATCCCACCTGTTATCCCTATCCATACTATAATATCTTCCGCTTACTGTTGCTATCTGGCCTGTTCCCTTTTCTTTCATGTAATCGTCAACCTCGTTTAAATAAGGTATCGCGCTCCTGGGAGGCACATCTCTACCATCAAGGAAAGGATGTATAAACAGATTTTCTACTTTGTTTTCTGCCGCCATATCTATAAGTGCCTTAAGATGACTTATATGACTATGCACGCCTCCATCTGACACAAGTCCGATGATATGAAGCGATTTATTTTCTTTTTTTGCCGCATTTATTGCATTAAGAAGTACATCGTTTTTAAAAAAAGAGCCCTTCTCGATTTCCCTGCTTATCCTCGTAAATTCCTGGTATACTACTCTTCCTGCTCCAATGTTCAGATGCCCTACTTCGGAATTACCCATCTGACCCTCAGGAAGACCCACAGCTTCCCCGGAGGGTTTTAACTTTACATGAGGATAAATTTTATAAAAATTATCGACATTAGGGGTTTTTGCTATTTTGACGGCATTTCCTATAGTCTCCTCTGACAAACCCCAGCCATCCATTATTATCAAACATACAGGTCTTTTAATTTTATTCCTTCTTTCCATCTAAAAATTAATAATTAATTATCTCTATAAAATCTTCAACTTTTATGCTTGCGCCTCCTACCAGAGCTCCATCGATATCTGACATAGCCATGAGTTCCGCTGCATTCGAAGGTTTGACGCTTCCTCCGTATAAAACCCTCACGTTCTCAGAAACTCTTTTATTGTATAGCTCTTCTACTGTTTTTCTTATGGACGTACACATTCCATTTGCATCTTCAGGAGTTGCAGTTCTACCTGTCCCTATTGCCCATATTGGCTCGTAAGCAACAGCAACTTTAAGAATATCTTCATCGTCAACCCCTGCAAGACCCTTTTTTAACTGGCCTATTACATATTCTTCAGCTTTGCCACTTTCCCTGATATCCAGCGTTTCGCCAACACATAGAATTGGCTTAAGACCCTCTTTTATTGCAGACTCTATTTTTTTATTAATAAATTCATCGGTTTCATTAAAGTACTGCCTTCTTTCACTATGGCCCAGTATTACATATTCAACACCAATAGCTTTTAACATTTCAGGCGATATCTCCCCTGTAAATGCCCCATTTTGCTCATGGTGCATATTCTGCGCGCCAAGACTTATTCCTATATTATCTGAATCAATTATCGTCTTTACGCTCCTTAGTGCAGTAAATGGTGGGAACACTGAAACTTCGCAATTATTTTTATTTTTGTACTTGTATCCGAGATCCTGCATAAAACTTATTGCCTTGGTATGCGTCATGTTCATCTTCCAGTTCCCGGATATAAAAGGTCTCCTCATAACAAAAATCCTTTCCTTTCAATTGGCTTTTTAAAATTATATTATTTTTTACCTGTTCTATTTATCTATTAGAGACGTTATTCCAGGCAGGTCCTTCCCCTCAAGAAGCTCCATGGATGCCCCTCCGCCACTCGATACATGCGAGAACTTGGAGGTCAGGTTATATTTTTTTAATGCAGCAAGGGTATCTCCGCCACCTGCTACTGTAACTGCATCGCTTTCGGCAACAGCTTTAGCCACACTCTCCGTACCCCTTGAAAAATTTTTCCACTCGAAAACACCTACAGGTCCATTCCAAAAAATAGTCCCTGCCTTAGAAATTTCATCCCTAAACAGCTCTGCGCTTTTATCCCCGATATCCATACCCATCCATTCTACCGGTATAGACTGTATCGATACCATCTTTTTTTCAGACTCGCTATCGAACTCCCTGGCTATAACTATATCTACTGGCAGCAATAACTTTACTTTCCTTTCCTTCGCCAAATCAATCATATCCCTGGCGTAATCAAGCTGGTCTTCCTCGCAAATTGACCTTCCAATCTCATATCCACGGGCTTTTAAAAAAGTATAGGTCATCCCTCCGCCAAGTATTAAACTGTCGACCTTACCCAGCAGATTATTTATAACTTTTATTTTATCCGAAACCTTGCTACCACCAAGTATTGTTAGAAAAGGCCTTTCTGGTTTTTCCAGCAGCGATGTAAGTACTTCAACCTCTTTCTTCATTAAAAATCCTGCAACTGCCGGTATGTATTTCGTTACTCCTTCAACTGATGCATGCGCTCTGTGAGCAGCTCCGAAAGCATCATCTACGTAAACATCTGCCAGAAATGAGAGAGATTCCGAAAATACCGGGTCATTGGCCTTTTCACCCGGATCGAATCTAAGATTTTCAAGCATAACTACTTCGCCATAGCCCATCTCATTATCTATATAATTTTTGATTTCTTCCGAATAAATATGGTCGAACTTTTTTATATTTCTTCCTATAAGCTGACTTAGCCTTTCTGCTGCAGGGTTTAACCTGAATTTATCTTCGGGAACTCCCTTTGGTCTTCCAAGATGTGACATCAAAATAACCTTTGCCTTTTTATCAATAAGGTAATTTACAGTAGGAAGAGACAGCCTTATCCTGGTGTCATCAGTAATGTTAAGGTTATCATCAAGTGGAACATTGTAATCCACCCTTACCAGCACTCTTTTATTACCAACATCTATATCCTCTATTGTTTTTTTGTTAAACATTATTATCACCAAAACCTTATTCACAAATAACCGAGGCATTTAAACCCCGGTTATTTATTTTTTAAATTAATTCTATCAATTATTTCATAATATAATTCACAAGATCATAGAGCCTGCATGAATATCCCCATTCATTGTCATACCATGCTAGAACTTTAACCATGTTTCCTTTTTTAACGGTACCAAGCGAATCATAAACTGATGAATGAGAATCCCCTACTACATCTACAGAAACTATTGGCTCGTCACAATATTTTAAAATACCTTTGAACCTTGATTCCTGGGCTGCCTCTTTAAAAGCATTGTTTACATCATCCAGGGAGCAATCTTTCTCAATTTCCACACTCAGGTCTACGAGCGAGCCTACCGGCAGCGGTATCCTTATTGCAAGGCCATCCAGTTTACCATTTAACTCTGGTATTACCATGCCTATAGCACTTGCTGCACCTGTAGTAGTAGGTATAGCAGACAGCGCGGCTGCCCTTGCTCTTCTAAGGTCACTATGGGGCAGGTCAAGAATTCTCTGGTCATTCGTATATGCGTGTATTGTTGTCATAATTCCGCTCTTAATACCAAAATTTTTATGAAGAACATCGCATACTGGAGCAAGCGCATTAGTTGTGCATGAAGCATTTGAGATTATATGATGTTCATCTTTGTTATAGTTATCATGATTAACACCGAGCACCATAGTTATATCAGCTCCATTAGCCTTTGCCGGAG
>CAYVWW010000030.1:0-9493 GCA_964455605.1 uncultured Actinomycetota bacterium
AGCTCAAAATAGTATATATGGCACAGATACTATCAATCAGATAACAGCGAAAGTTTTAGATGAAGAGATAATAGACGCAGCTATAAATGAGATAAAGAAAATTCTACGGGCGCAGCACCACATACTGTCTGGAGATGCAAGTGACTTTGAGGTAAGCAGTTCGGAGCAGCTTCTCGAAATGGCAAGTACAATAACTGATACACTTGTGATTACGCTGGCAAGTATAGCAGCTATATCGCTTCTTGTTGGAGGTATAGGAATTATGAATATAATGTTTGTGTCTGTTACTGAAAGGACCAGAGAAATCGGTATAAGAAAAGCAATAGGAGCCAAAAATAGGGATATAATGATTCAATTTTTAACTGAAAGCATGGTTTTAAGTTTATCAGGAGGAATTATTGGAATAGGTTTTGCTGGTCTTATAACATGGATTTTAAATACTTTTACAGATTTAAGCTCGCTTGTAACAGCGTATCCGATGATTCTTGCCCTATCATTTTCTACGTTAATAGGACTTGTTTTTGGAATATTTCCAGCTATGAGGGCGGCAAAGCTTAGTCCGGTTGATTCTTTAAGGTATGAATAGTTGATGAATTTGTTTTATAATAATTTTTTACAAGGATAAAAGTATTTTATTAAATTCAGGAATATATAAATGAAGATACTTATAATTGAGGATGAAAAATCAGTAGCCGATAATCTTAAATTGGGGCTTGAACAACACAGGTTTATTGCTGATGTAGCATATAATGGTAATGAAGGCTATAGTCTGATAAAGGAATTTGATTATGATATTGTAATACTTGACCTGATGCTGCCAGATGTATCAGGGGAGGAATTATGCAGGAGAATAAGGAAGGAAAAAGTGAAAAGTTTTGTACTGATGCTAACTGCTAAGAAACAAATAGAGAACATTGTAGAAGGGTTGAACTGTGGAGCTGATGATTATCTTACAAAGCCATTTGAATTCTCGGAATTGATAGCGAGGTTAAAGGCGCTTCTTAGAAGAACTTCTAAGAATAAGGATAATATAATTAAATCATTTGACATAAAAGTAGATATTGAAAGAGGTCAGGCTTTTGCAGGTAGTAAAGAAGTAATGCTTACAAAAAAAGAGTTTATGATACTGGAATACCTCCTAAGATTCAAAGGTCAGCTTTTGACCAGGAACCAGATTCTCGAACATGCATGGGATAGAAATGTGGATATTTTTACAAATATAGTTGATACGCATATAAAGAATTTGAGGAAAAAACTTGGTAAGTCAGGGAAAATTATAAAAACTCTCTATGGATCTGGATATAGAATAGAGGATGATGAGGACTAGGGTATAACAATGAAACTTTCACTGCAGAAAAAAATAGTAATGTGGTTCGTTATAATTCTTATTGTTTCGTTAATACTTTATGGAGTTTTAATATATTTTGTATATAACTATAACCTAAGGGGAGAAAGATATATCATTTTTGTGGCAAACCATCTAAAAGGAGAAGATAGGATAATTATTGATAGATTAAGGGAAATAAATAAAGTAGAGCCATTTGGCCTTCCAAGGGATTTTAAAGTTATACCACCGCTACTTTTCTCAAGAATATTTTATACGATAACAGGTGGGGTGATCGCGATAATTGCAATAGCAGTATCAGGTGGATTTTTTGTACAGAGAAAGATGCTTCATCAGATCGATGCTATAACAGAAAATGTAAAAGAAATAGATGAAAAGAGATTGCATCTAAGGTTAAATCTTAATGGTAATGATGCGATATCTAATATGGCAAAGGTTTTTGACAGGATGCTTGATAAGATTGAAGCATCATTTAAAAAACAAAAAGTATTTATTCAGAATGCTTCGCATGAATTAAATACACCGCTCACTGTGATAAAAACAAAAATTGATATATTGAGGCAGAAAAAAACAGTAACAAAAGAGGAATACGCCGAGACAGTTGACCTGATAGATAACGAAGTTATGAGACTTTCGAAGCTTACCGAAGAATTGCTCATTATATCAGATATAGAAGAAAATAAAGGAAAGGTTAAATTTGGAAAAGTATATGCTGGAAAAGTGCTTAATAAAATCTTAAAACTTTTTGATAACCAGATACAAGCAAAGGGGCTAAATGTAAGAAAAGTTTTTAAAGGTAACAATATAGTGATGGGTAGTGAGATACAGATTGAGCAGCTATTTTTTAACCTTATAGATAATGCAATAAAATACAGTATTGAAGGTAAGGAAATAAATATAATAATTGAAGATAAAAAAGACTCGGGTTTGTTAAATTGCAGTATTACAAATGAAAGTGAAGAAATTAAAGAATTAGACCTTAAAAACTTATTCGGCAGATTTTACAAAACAAAGACTGCAACAGTGAAAAAAAGCTTTGGTCTGGGACTTTCGATAAGCAAAAGGATAGTAGAGAATCACAACGGTAAAATAAAAGTTAATTATGATAATAAAAAGAAAAAGGTAACTTTCGAATTTAATATACCACTATTCGACAATGCTAAAAAAAATGGAAAGTAATGATTCTGGATTTTAAAAGTAACCAGGCAAGCAATGTATTATAAAATAGATGTTGCAACTACGAGATCAGAAGCATAATAATTTTAAATAAAACTAATATGTAGATAAAAGGTTATGGTATAATTGGTTAAGCTAGAAGCTCTTTTTTATCTAAAATTCAGTCAATAATTAAATAATCAGGTTTAATTGTAAATAAAATAGAATTATCTTTAATAAAAAGAAAATTTTAAAGATGAAAATCACTCTTATTAAAAAAATAAAAGAAGCCGAAAATATATTTTCATTCGTTTTTAACTCCCCCAAAAAAGTAGACTGGAGAGCCGGGCAATACATATTTTTAACAATACCACATAAGAATCCTGATGGCAGGGGAGAGGAAAGGCACTTTACAATATCGTCGGCGCCTCATGAAAAAAATATAATAATAACCACAAAATTTGATTTTGATAATGGAAGCTCTTTTAAAAAAGCGCTTTTTAGCCTAAAAGAGGGAAGTACTATAGAAGCATCGGGTCCGTCGGGAGATTTTATTATAGAGGATGTGGAGGAGAAATATGTATTTATTGCAGGAGGTATCGGTATAACGCCGTATCGTTCAATAATAATTGATGCGGAAAATAAAAATATCGGAATTGACTCCATGCTTTTATATTTCTCAAAATCAAAGGAAGTAATATTCAGGGATGTTTTTAATGAAGTAGAAAAAAGGCATAAATGGCTAAGGGTGAGCTATATAAACGAGCCAGTGCGGATAAATAAGGAAATAATAAAAGAAAAAGTTGCTGACTTTGGGAAAAGGAAGTTTTACATATCAGGACCATTTAGTATGGTAAAAGCAGCAGAGGGTGTTTTATCGGAGTTAAGAATCGATAAAAGCTCTATAATAAAAGATTACTTCCCTGGCTATAAGTAAAAGTTTAATAAATAGCTATTAATTTAATGGTACCCGCACGGTATAATTCTTAATATTACAAATACACCGGGATATATTTTTATGAAGAATTATCAGAGATTGATACTTGTTCTTCTTTCTGCATTATTTTTATTTCTGAGCTTTAAAGAGCTGGGATTTTTTGCGTGGTTTTCACTTCTACCCTTCTTATTTGTTATTTATAAATCAAGTCTCAGGCAGACTGTTATAGCAGGACTTGTGCTGGGAATATGTTTCTTTGCAGGAGTAACATACTGGATGGTGGTCCTGCCCGTGAATTATATATGGCTATTGCTTACGACGCTTTTGAGTATCGGTATTATAATTTTTGGTATAGGAACCTATTATATATACAAAAAAGTAAACCAGAGATATATAAGGATTTTTTTAATACCTGCAGTGTGGTTAATTATAGAATTCATAAGGTCTCAAACACGCCTTGCATTTACAATAGGCATCCTTGGTTATAGCCAGCACAATTTTCTTCCGCTAATGCAGATTACGAAGTTTACTGGTATATATGGCGTAACTTTCATAATTCTTCTTTTCAATGCGGCCCTATTCGAGTCATTGTTGTATTTTTATCAGAAAAGAAGGGCTAATTATAAATTTTTAGTCATAAGCGTTTCCATACTTGTGTTTTTTTCTTGCTACGGGATCGTAAGCTTCAATAATAATTTAAACAGTGTTATGGAAGAAAAGGATTTAAACGAAATAGAAGTAGCAGCAGTTCTTCCGGATATAGAGCTTGGATATAAGTACCTGGAGGGTGGACTTGAGATAATTCCAGAAAAATATAGCGCTGGCAGCTTTTTCAGGGAAGGAACTGAACTTATCGTATTTCCGGAGAGCATGCTATGGGGATCGATGGATGAAAATGAAATATTCAAAGAGTGGATAGGAAAAGTTGAAAAAGAGGAAAGAGCATACCTCCTGATTGGGCAATATCTTGAAGATGAGAATGATGGTGCATACTATAACTCGGTTTTTTTATATAATCCGGATTTAGAGATTGTTGGCAGATATAATGAAATTAATCCGGTGCCTTTCAGCCAGTATATTCCATACAGAAAAATTTTGGGATTTTTAAAATTCCTTGATTTTTCTGAAGTAAGTCTATTAACGGGAAATGAATATAATTCCATTGAATACGATGATAAGGGAAAAATAGGGATAAATATTTGTTACGAATCGACTATTCCATCGATTTCAAGAAATATAAGGAAAAACGGCGCTGAAGCGATATTCGTTTTATCTGATAGCTCAAGCCTCGATAATAGTATAGCGCCGTGGCATCATATCATATTTTCTAAAGTAAGGGCTATAGAGAACGGTGTTTATGTGGTTCACTGCGCCAATGTAGGAATATCTGCGATAATATCACCTGCAGGAGAAATTATAACCAGATCGGAACTATCGGAAAAAGGGGTTCTGTATGGAAAGATATATCTAAATAGTGAAAAAACTTTCTACTCAAAGTATGGAAATATGCTAATGTTTATTTATTTTATCATCATATCTTCAATAACCATATTCTATCTAGTATTTTCAAGGTTTAGAAATCTAAAGTTAAATAAAAAGCAATAATAATTCCCTTAATTAATTTAATTTGCATATTATTTAAAATTTATGTATAATATGCAAAATAATTGTGGAGGTATGCATGAATAAGTTAATTAAAGCAGGAATAATAGGCGGCTCGGGATTTACGGGGCTGGAATTGATTAAAATACTGAGCAGGCATAAATACGTTGAGCTGAGCTTTGCAACATCAAGGACGTATAAGGATGCTTATGTAAGTGAAGCATTCCCATCGTATAAGGATGCAGGGGATAAGAAAATTGCATTTATAGAGAAACCGGGTGAGGAAGATTTTAAGGAGATTGACATATTGTTTTTATGTCTTCCACCGCATAAATCAATGGAGTACTTAAAGGATATTCCTGAAAACTATGATTTTAAGGTAATAGATGTAGGTTCCGACTTCAGGCTAAAGAAACCTGAAGATTACGAATACTGGTACGGAACAGAACATCTAATGAAGGATAAGCTTTCAAGTTTTGTTTATGGGCTTCCCGAAATTAATAAAGAAGAAATAAAAAAAAGTAAATATTTAACAAATCCGGGATGTTATCCTACATCGGTTTTATTAAGTATCGCGCCTGTATTAAAAGGAGGCATTAATATTGAAAGTATATGCATAGATTCAAAATCAGGGGTTACAGGAGCAGGCAGGAAAATTTCGGATAAGTATCTTTTTACAAGTATAGATAATAATTTTTATGCGTATTCAGCCAAAGGGCACAGGCATACGGGCGAAATAGAGCAGGAGCTTGAAAATATAGCGGGAAAGAAGTTTAGGGTATCATTCACGCCGCATCTTTTACCTGTAAGCAGGGGCATTTTTACTTCGATATATTGTAATATTGTAGATGGTCAGGAAGAAGCTGACATAGAAAAGAAGATAAATTCTCTGTACGAAAATTTTTACAGGGGGCTTCCTTTTGTTGAATTTACAGGTACGAAAATACCGCAGCTTAAGGATGTTGTGGGTACCAATATGTGTATTGTGGGTTACGGATTTGATGAGAGGACAGGCACTCTTAAAATTTTTAGCGCAATAGATAATCTTATAAAAGGTGCCGCAGGTCAGGCAGTTCAAAATATGAACATAATGATGGGTATCAAAGAAGAAGAAGGACTGAATTTTAATGGGTTGTCTTCTTGAATAATGAAGGGATAAATAAAAGTAATGTCTTTAAAAAATGTAATAAACAAGGATTTTAATGTAATAAAAAATGGGACGATAACCAGTGTTCCAGGTTTTTATGCGTGCGGTTGCAACTGCGGAATAAAGAAATCGAAGAAACCTGATATGAGTATTATATACACTCCCGAAGGAGGTATATGCAGTGGTGTTTTTACTATGAATAATTTTCTTGCAGCACCGGTAGTTATTACAAGGGAAAAGATAAAAAAGGCGAGTAGCATAAAAGCGGTAGTCGTAAATAGCGGAATTGCCAATGCCTGCACGGGGAAAAAGGGCTATGCTAATGCGAAAAAAACAATAGATATTGCTTCCGAATATTTAAAGATTAGCAGTGACGAAATTGCCGTTGCTTCAACAGGAGTAATTGGTAAACAGCTTCCAATGCATAAAATTGAAGAAGGGATAAAAAAATGTTCCGGAATGTTAAGTGATAAGGGAGGGCATGACGCAGCAAAAGCTATAATAACTACTGATTTAACTATAAAAGAGATAGCAGTAAGTATTAAAGCTGAAAAAGACAGGCAAATAGTTATAGGAGGAATTGCAAAGGGCTCTGGAATGATAAAGCCGGGGATGGCAACACTTCTGGTTTTCTTAGCAGCAAATGTGGATATTGAGAAAAATGTTCTTGATAAGATTCTTAGTGAGGCAACAGAATCAAGCTTTAATAGCATAACGATTGACGGATGCCAGAGCACAAACGATATGGTGCTTGTAATGACTAATTCAAAAAGTGGAGTGCATATAGGTAGTGAAAATAGTAAATATTATAAAAAATTTAAAAATGCTTTTTCTTTTGTAATGAAGGACCTGGCAGAAAAAATAATTATGGATGGAGAAGGCGCAACTAAATTTGTAAAGATAAAGGTTTCTGGGGCAAAAAATAATGCTAATGCTAAAAAGCTTGCTTTAAAAGTAGCTGATTCCAATCTTTTTAAGACCGCGATGTTTGGAAAGGATCTAAACTGGGGAAGGATAAATGCAGCTCTCGGCTCGGCAGGCTGCGATTTTAAACCTGACAGGGTAGATATATATATTGAAGATATATTAATTGTGAAAAATGGTGTAGAAGCTGATTTTGATAAAGATAAGGTTGAGAGGATAATGAAAAAAAGGAAGATTGGATTTTCTATAAATATGAATCAGGCAAAGGGTGAATCTGAGGTATTAACGACGGATCTTTCATTCGACTATATTAAAATAAATGCATTGTATAAAACATAGTTTTAAAAAAGCTGATTTTAAAAGAGGGTAACAGGAATGGGAAAAAGTAAGAACGATATTTCGAAAGCAAAAAATGCAGGAGAAGATGATGCCTTTACAGGAAAAGTAGAGGTGCTGCTGGAATCTCTACCCTATATAAAAGAGTACTTCAATAAGGTGGTGGTAGTTAAGATAGGCGGCAGCATGATGGAAAGCGATGACATACTGGAAAGCGTACTTAATGATTTGATTCTTATGAAATATGTAGGGATTAAAGTAGTATTAATTCATGGTGGAGGAAAGCAGATAAGCGTGATGTCGGAGGAAAGAGGAATAAAAACGGAATTTGTTGACGGGCTAAGGGTAACGGGCAAGGATTCCATAGAAATTGTAAAAATGGTTCTTATAGGAGATATAAATACTAAAATAGTTTCTTTTCTAAACAAACATGGCGGGGTAGCCATGGGGATATCCGGGAATGACGCAGGTTTCATAAAATGCAGTAAGAAGAAATATAAAAAAGAAGGAAAGGATATAGATCTTGGTTTTGTTGGAGAAATAGAGAGCATAAATTCAAGTTTTTTAAAAAATATCCTGGAAGATGACTATATGCCTGTTATTGCAACGATAGGGTCTGATGACGAAGGGAATGTTTACAATATTAATGCTGATACTTGCGCTGCTGAAATTGCAATTTCGCTTAATGCAAAAAAGATGGTGCTTCTTACTGATGTCGATGGGATTATGACGGATAATGAGAAAGAAAAAAATTTAATATCAAGGTTGACGATAGATGAGTGCAAAAAGCTTATAGAAACAAAAAAAATAAGTTCGGGAATGATTCCAAAGGTTAAGGCATGCATAAATGCGCTTAAGAATGGTGCCGAAAGGACCCATATACTTAATGGGATTAAGAAGCATACGATTCTTCTTGAAATATTTACAGACAAAGGTGTCGGTACAATGATAACCAGTAATAAAGTAGGGAGCTAAAATGGGTTTTATTAAAAACAAAGAAATATTCGATATGGGAAGTAAATATCTTATGCCGACATACAAAAGGCTGCCTGTCGTATTTGAAAAAGCTAAGATGCAGTACCTGTGGGACGTAGAAGGGAATAAATACCTTGATTTTATAGCAGGTTACGGGTGCCTTAATGTAGGGCATTCAAATAAGTTTGTTGTCGATGCAGTAAAGAAACAGGTAATTAAATTAATACAGTCTTCAAACATTTACTATAATAAGCAACAGGTTATGCTTGCTAAAAAATTGTGTGAGATTTCCGGGTTTGGAGAAAAGGTATTTTTTGCTAATAGTGGAACAGAATCAATTGAGGGAGCGATAAAACTTGTAAGGAAATACTCTACCGATAAATATAACCAGGACAGGTATGAAATAATTACTTTCAAGAGGTCCTTCCATGGAAGGACTCTGGGCGCTCTTGCTGCTACGGCACAGATGGAAAAACAAAAATTATATGAACCATTGCTTCAGGGTTTTAAATATGCTGAACTTAATAACATGGATTCGGTAAAGAAGTTAATAAATGAAAAAACGTGTGCGATAATGCTCGAGCCGGTTCAGGGTGAAGGTGGTATTTTCCCCGTGGATAAGGAGTTTCTAAAAGAATTAAGGGATATATGCAACGAAAAAGGGATTATCCTTGTTTTAGATGAGATTCAGACAGGTTTTGGAAGGACAGGAAAGATGTTTGCTTACCAGAATTACGGAATTTATCCGGATGTCCTTGTAGTAGCAAAAAGCCTCGGTGGGGGTATGCCAATTGGAGCGATAATATCAAAAGGAAGTATATCAGACAGTTTTGGGCCTGGTTCTCACGGGTCAACATTCGGAGGCAATGCAGCATCATGCGCAGCAGGCCTTGCGGTAATTGATTATATTATTGATAAAAAGCTTGCCGATAACGCATCTAAGTTGGGAAGCTATTTTATAAATAAATTAATGAAGTTAAAAGATAAATATTCCGTAATAAAGCAGGTAAGGGGATTGGGGCTAATGATAGGGATTGAATTTAACGAGCCTGTTGCTGAGAAGATAACCCTT
>CAYVWW010000031.1:0-9387 GCA_964455605.1 uncultured Actinomycetota bacterium
GTCGGGTTTTGTTCAATTACAACTGGAGCGCCTTTTAACTTTGAATTATCTACTATTACATTGACCTCATATTTTTTAAAAGGAAGTTCCTTCATCCAGGGGAATATGCTGGAAGCTGAGAGTTCTTTATGATTTTTTGAAATAAAATTATCGAGGTTCCTCAAAATATCATTTTCTACATCCTTTATGTATTCTGTTATTTCTGGCATATCCCTGAACTTATCATTAATATCGTTTACGAACTTGCATATGGTATAATTGGCAACCTGATAGTTGAGGTCTCTTATATCTTCGTTTATTTTTCTATCCAGGTCCCTCATATAATTCATTGTTTTATTTAAGTCTTTATTTATTTTTGCTTTCTTTTTTTTAATTTCATCTTTCTTTTTTTTATCAAGATTCATGAATTGTTTCTCATCCATAGGTTTCCCATTTAAAGCCGGGAGGATAAAAAGGCCTATCTGTGTAGATTTAATAATAAAACTCTGCTTTTCGGCTTTCTCATTTAATTCAGACAGAAGCTTATCTTTTTGCTTTTCAATGCTCTCATTGATGGCCTCCTTTTTTTCTGAGTAATCCTTGCTATCAAATGTTTTTGGAAGCATATTTCTAATCGAGTTAATAAAATTACTCATGTCCTCCTTAAAAATTACTCCTTTCCCAGGGGGGAGTTTTATGGCTTTTGGTTCATATGGGTTATCAAAATTATTTACGTAGCACCAGTCGTCGGGAACCGGCTTTGTCCTCGCAAGCTCTTCCACGAAATCTTTTACCCCTGTCATCCTTCCGGTTCCTGTATGGCCTGAAACGAAGATATTGAAACCGTTATTCTCGATATTTAAACCAAACTTTAGTGCTTTTACTGCTCTGTCCTGGCCTATTATTGATTTTAACGGGGTAATTTTGTCGGTACTTTCATGTTTGATTTCTCTTTCATCAATTGTGAATTTTAATTTACCCGGGGATAACTCTGAAATCATTTTAGACTCCTGTCTATTAAGATTTGTTACGATTTTTAAATATTATAATAATATCAGATATTTTATAATAAGACTTTACCATATATTGAAGTTTTATTTTATAATATACAAAAAGAAGCAAAAAAGATATACTTTTACAGGTTTTACGGGCTTATTGAATTGTTTGGGAGTATCAAGAATTTTGGTTTTTTTAAATCGTTGATTAATATTTTTTATCCTGGTAATCAGGAGGGAAAATGGGGAATAAGTATACGGAGAACACAAAATTATCAGAGATACTGGGTAAACCCGAGGAAGAAAAGATTATTTCGAAATACAGATTACCATGCCTGGGTTGTCCAATGGCGAGACTTGAAGCGCAGATGCTAACACTTGGCCAGGTCTCGAAGATGTACGGAATTGACCTGGATGGGTTGCTGGACGAGTTGAATAAAATTCCTTGAGGGCTAGTATCTTTATGATTTTTAATTGTTATTAATCAATATTTTTAATTTTTTATTTTTATAAAAAATTAGGATGTGGCTATCCGGTATGTTTTTTACCCTTGATGCTATAATGGATAAGTTATAAAGTGACAGAGGCGCCTGTAGCTCAATTGGATAGAGCAGTGGACTACGAATCCAAAGGCTGGGGGTTCGAATCCCTTCAGGCGCGCCATCTGCGTAGCTCTAATCTGTAATTGGCTTAAGGAAAAATAAATCTAATATGAAAAGTACTATTAATTTATATGTGCCGGAGCGACTGATATAGTTTATAGCTGAGATTTGTTATTTAGCTATTATGAAGGACCTTTAATGTCCTCAGCCTGTTTAACGCGGCGGCTACTTCGAATTTTCTTGGCATCGCATAACTTCCGGGATGCTGTCCTTTGTAATAACCCGAGATTATATCCAGCCCATTTTTTTCAATATCATTCAATACTATCTCCAGGATAGTATTAATCGTTTTTTCGCCATCTATATAATTTTTGTCAAGCGCATAGAGAATAATATCCGATATTGCGTTTACCTGGCTAGGGTCAACAATTTGCTCTACTGCAGATAAATCGATACTCTGGATGCCGAACATTATATTATCTAGCCCTCTTGATTTTACCTTCTTTTTTTTGCCCATGAACGGGTTAATACTTGAAGGCAGGGGAATCCTATGGGTTAAGTTGCCAAACGGGGAAGTGGCTTCGGAAATTCTTATATCTTTTCTGCATTTAATTATTTTTTCTGCTTTTTCGGTAACAATAAATGGGAGATAGCAATCCATCATGATAATATTATCCGCGACCTCAAAATAATCTCCTGAGCCGCCCATTACCATTATGGAAGAAGTTTGTAGCTTTTTATGAATCTCCCTTACCCGGTCAATAAAAGGGGTTATGGGCTCTTTATCTTTTGGAACTATTTTCTGCATCATTTCATCTCTAATAAGGAAGTTTGTAGCCGAGGTGTCTTCATCTATAAGCAGTAACCTTGATTCGCATTCCAGCGCTTCTATTATGTTCGCTGCCTGCGAAGTGCTACCACTGGCATTGGCAGTTGAAAACTTTATGGTATCTTTACCGAATGGTAGATTGGAAATAAATGGAGAAATGTTTACCTTCTGAATATTTCTTCCTTCTTCTGCTCTTATCTTGACTGCGGAATAGATAGTTACTACATATTCCCTGCCGTCTCCAGGAACGTGGTTATAGATACCCCTTTCAATTGCCTTAAGGAGAGTCGTCTTTCCATGGAAACCTCCGCCTATAATAAGTGTTATACCTTCCGGTACCCCCATACCCTTAATTGTTCCTGCATTTGGAGCTTCAAGTGTAACTTCAAGCTCTGGAGGGGATCTGAACGCGGTAGCTTCCGACTCCGGGAGAGGACTGTCACTGATCCCGCTTCTACGGGGGAGAATGGAGCCGTTTTTTATAAATGATACAAGTTTGTTTTCATGTAAAATTTTTCTTATATATTCCTGGTCCTCGCATACCTCGATATGCTTCTTTATTTCTTCGGGGTCTAAATTTTTAATAAGCAGGGATAAATTCGTTATTTCAGGTATCTCCTTGGTGAGCATTTCCAGGCAATTTTTTCCGAGTATTGTCCTGCCTATTGCCGGAAGACCTGCGTAGAACCTTGCTTCAACAAATTCATCATTTACGACGCAGGCGGTTCTCTGTAATATTTCCTGTTTCCCGCTGTCGATCACTATTATACCGGATTTCCCGGTGCCGATTATTCCCCTGGAAATCTTTTTTATAGATTTAGCGAATGCCCTGGAGATATAGTCTTCAAGAGCGGTTTTTCTTGGTTTGTTGGAGTATAAATCTTTGCTGAACCCGGCTATTTTTTGTGGAACCCGGACCCTGAGCCGCGAAGGCGAGGCGAACGGGTCTCCCTGGACATAATCTATAAAAAGCGTTAAACCATTAAAGCTGTAGCTTCCTTTAAGTTGTTTGTATGCCTTATACCCCCTGTGGTCGATACTGGAGATTATTTTTTTAAGTTTTTCCATTTTTTAATTTAGTTTTTATTTTTTGCTATTCTTTTATTTAATTTTTAAAAAGCCATCAAACTAAAACTGAAGCTATAAATAGATTTTTTAGATAGTTTAATTTGTAAAAGCTTATATGAAATCCGTACAATATCCTTATTAATGATAATACTTTATTCTACTGAATAAATGTAGGGCTAATAATGTTAAAAATATTAGAATATACGATTAAGTTAGCGATTTTATGATTACCTGTTTGATAAACCCGGTAATTTTTTCCATTATTGGTGATTTTTTTATAAAATCTGTTATCATATAGCTTGCTGCGAAGGTAAGGAGAGGTGCTTGAGTGGTCGAAAAGGGCCGCCTGCTAAGCGGTTAGGCGAGTGTAAACTTGCCTCGAGGGTTCGAATCCCTCCCTCTCCGCCATCTGGAAAATGAGGCGCTTTAAACTGGCACTCGCCAGCAAATTTTAGCTTCAGATAAGAATTTTTAACATTTGTTCCCCTTGAAGCGGAACGCCAATAGCGTTATTTTTCGACTTTTTAATCATAGTAGTGGACTTGTATTTTTTAAAAATCTTATTAAATAGCTAGTTAAAATTAAATATAATGAATTCATTTTTATTAGACTAAAAGTCCTTCTAATTTCGTATTATATACAATTCAAAAGTTTATAATGTTTATTTTTAAAAAAGAAAAGTAGAAAGGTAATATTATGAAAGTAAAGACATACGGCAATCTAATAGCAGCAATTTGTTTTTTCATTGGCGCTGTTTGTTTTTTTATCAGACATTTCTAATAAAATTATTTTTATTTCGGTATTTGTTGTAATAGGTATTCTAAATGTTGTTATGTTTGCATATCCTAAAAAGAAATAGAAACAACTGGTAATATTTGATATATTATGATGATAAACTATATCTGGTTCAGAAGTTTTACAGGTAAAATGAAAAAGAATTGTAGATACTATTATGTGTATAAGTATCTAAAATTGATTTTGAAAATATGTAACAAGCAAATATTCTACTTGATTCGAAAAAACGAATTAGTTCAAAGGGTGGGGTTTACTTTATTAAAAGTAAATAAAATCTATGGAAGAAGTTTTGAATAATAACCAATATCTTAATATCACACCATCTAATAAGATTATATATAGATTAGGTGGATTAATATGTCTTGTCTTTATTGCTTATTCTTTAGCCACAATGCTAATTATGGTATTGGCTGGAACACCACCGGATACTGTAATTGGAATTTTTAATATGTTAAATGGAAATAAATTGATTGGCTTATTAAGATTAGATATTTAAACTGTTTTTTTTACGCCTTTGTATTATCTGCTTTTTTATAGTTTTTATGTTGCTTTAAAAAAATATAATAATGAAGTGGCTATAATTGTAACAATTTTATTCTTTGCAGGGTTAACATTATTTCTTGCAACACCATCTGTGTTTTCATATCTTCATTTGAGTGATAAATTTTCTGTTGCAGCAAGTGAAATAGAAAAGAACCAATTATTATCTGCAGGAGAAGCAATTATTGCATCAGATATGTGGCATGGAACAGGAGCAAAAATAGGTGGAATTTTAACAGAAATAGGTTTATTAATGGTTTCCTAATAATGTTAAAAAGCAGTGTTTTTAATAAAGTCACAGCGATTATTGGAATAATCACTCATGGGTTAGATCTATTACATATATTTGTAGGTTTTTTTATACCTGTAATAGGGACTATTCTTATGTCGGTAGCAGGTACGTTATATTTAGTGTGGTTTGCATTGGTGGGGTTAAGACTTTTTAATCTAAGTAAAATGTGTAAAAGGTAAAAGTATTGTTCTGCCCATTGTGTTTAAGTACATATATTCATAGCTTTTAATTAGTCGCTGCATGCTTTGCTATATTTATTATCTGGCAAGATTTCAGCAGGTATAGCAGATTTAAGCAATAATTTAAATATGTCCCTTACCTTATCCGGATTAATTTGATCGATTATTTATCTGTTTTTTTAAATCTATTCCCCGGATAAAAAATGGTTCAAGAATTTAGGGTTTATCACACAGAGGGCAGAGATTATTTGACTATTATATTTATAATTATATAATATATATGTAAAATCTTTTTTATAAAATGTTATATAATTATTTATAAAGAAGGAGCATAAAATGAAAAGAATAAATTTAGTAAGATATATGGCAATGTTGATGGCTATAGCACTAACCCTTGCTTTAATGCCCATGGCTATTTCCTGTACTCCTGAGCTTGTTTTTGGCGAGTTAACTGTCTGTGAGGACATAGACCAGGAAACATTCGAGCCGGTAAGCCAGAAAAATGAATTTGATATAGAAATTAAAAAAATATATGTAACAATCCAATATACAGGTGTCAGTGGTGATGATAATTATCGCTTCGAATGGAAAAATGAAGATACAGGCGAAATTGTTTTAGATAAATCTTCAAAATATTCAGAAGGTGAAAGTGGTTATTTTGAAGGATATTCAATGTCGTATATAGCGACAGACGAAGATGCCAGGGTCATTCCTCCAGGGCATTACAAGATTGATTTTTACCATAATGGTGAATTAAAGAGTACGGCAAATTTTGAGGTTAAGAAACCCGACTTGAGTATTATCGAGGTAGTGCTTGCTGATGAAGTTGATGAAGATTTTGCTCCCGTAAATGAGACACATGAGTTTTATTCAACGCAAACAGTTTATGCCTGTGTTAATACCAATTATTATATTTCAGGAAATACCCTTGAGGCGAAATGGTATAGTCTACAGGGAGAATTAATAGTAGAAACTGCTGAAGATATGGAGGTAGATTTATACGAACCTGTATGGACCGCTTTTACTCTTAAAGGAGAAGGAAGGGATATACCTGCCGGCAGTTATAACGTGGAGATTTATTTGAACGGCAGTTTATACGGCTCATATGATTTTGAAGTTATAGAAGGACGGGATGCAGTAGATTCGGCCCATTTATTTTCAAAGGGTGATACATATTCTAATGATAAATACGGTGTATCATTTGCTGTACCAGATGACTGGACATATACCGAGTCGGAAGATGCCGATGGCCTTGAAGTTAATTTATCACCGTCATCCGGAAACATCCCTTTAGCTTTTCTTCTTATGGCCAGTCCTTTGAATGACTATCCTCCCAGTAGCCAGTTCGGGGGTTTTGCAGATGAAGTAAGTTCAAGTATCGCAACTGAAAATAACTGGGAGCAGGCCGGCGATGTACAGGAAAATGAGTTGTTAACAGAAAAAGGAATAAAATACCAGGACTATATATATCTATTTAAAGAACGGAATAATAATGAGTGGGCTGTGGCTGTAGCATTTATTGAAGGCAACGATAGACTTTATATATTGTTTACTACAGTAGCGTATGATTATTTTAATATGGGAGAAGCAGTCTATTATGGAATTATAGATTCTATTGAGCTGAAGTAGGTGTAAGTTGTAATAACTTTTAAAATAGAAAAGCAAAGAAAGAGCAGGCAGGTGTTATTAATTTAACATCTGCCTGCTTCATTGTTGGTTCTTTTAAGGAGTCTTTATTTGAAAAAGGGTTTATTAAAACCTTTAATTTTATTTATTTTGTGATAATATTTCCAGGTATGTAATTTGCTAAATACTGGCGCGTAAAGGTGGGATATTTGATTATGAAAATTGGATGGGGGAAAAAGGCGGAAGAAGAGGATGTCCAGAGATGCATAGAATGTGGAAAAATTCTTAAGGATGAAACATATGCACCATACTGTAAGGAATGTGATGAGAAACTGGACAAGCAATTTGATGGTATTGAAGATAATATAGTAATATATAAGGAACTCACTGACAGTGAAATTGAAATACTTAAGAAGTTTGATGACGAGGATATTAGAGACCTTTTTAAAAGAGTATATGATAAATTTTCAGGGGAGAAGGGCGGGCTGATAAAAGAAAGCATAATAGTCCTTAATAAATTAAAGGATTCATTTGAATTAAATGAGATTGATCTGGGTCTTAAAAAAATTCCTACTGTTGCGGAAGTTAAAGAAACCATTGATAAAGATAAATGCCCTAATTGCGGTAAAAAGATTCAGGAAGATTTTAACTTATGTCCGTACTGCGGTTATAAATTAAAAGATGACTTTTAGAATTGCATTGTAATCTGCTGTATGCAATTTTCTCAAATGGCTACCGGGATTTTCTGGTAAATTATATAAATTATGTGTATAAATAATATTTTTCCCATGCTTGTAAAAAGCTAGTAGCTTTTTTGGTTTCAAAATTTCAGATTTTATCAAGAATTTAATTTATTGATTATCGTAAACTTTAGTAATTACTGAAAATGGAAAAACAAAGAAGACAAATTTTAAGCGAAAACTTAAGGGTGCTACTTTTCAAATTTTCGGCGCCTACTGTAACTGGTATGGTCATAGTGGCTCTTTATAATTTTGTAGATACCCTGTTTGTAGGAAATATAGTGGGACCGGATGCTATCGCCGGTCTTACCATAGTATTGCCTGTAAATATTTTTATAATAGCCATTGGACTTTTAACAGGAGTGGGCTCAGCTTCTATTATTTCCCGTTCGCTGGGCAGGGGCCATAATGAGAGGGCTATAGTCGCAGGTGGTGACAGTATAGTATTAAATACGATTCTAAATGTTATAACTATCATACCTATTTATATATTTTCTGAAGATATACTGAGATTTCTGGGTGCCTCAAGTGAAGTTCTCCCTTATGCGAGAGACTATATGAATATCATGCTACTGGGATTTGTATTTTTATCCTTCTCTATAAATGGCAGTAACCTTATAAGGTCAGAAGGCAAGCCGAGAGCTTCTATGTATGAGATGGTTATAGGTTCGATCCTGAATATAATTCTTGATTATTTATTTATAGTTATTCTGGGGTGGGGAGTTAAGGGAGCTGCAATCGGTACAGTTTTAAGCCATATAGCCAGCGCCATCTATATTTTTATTTTCTTCATGTCGAGGAGCAGCATATTTCATTTGAAACCCGGGATGTTTAAAATAAGTAAATCTATATCCCGCGAGATTTTAAGTCTTGGAGTACCTTCGTTTCTTATGGAAATTATGGGAAGCATCGTATTTCTTTTATTTATAAGGTTCGTTGGAATATATGGTGGAGATATTTATATTACCATCACAGGTATAGGCATAAGGATTATTGATTTAATATTTATGCCTCTGTTAGGGATAAGCCATGGTTTTTCTCCTCTTGTGGGGTTTAATTACGGGGCAAAACTGTATTTAAGAGTAAAAAGAGTTTTGAGGGAAGCATTTATATGGACCTCGGTCATAACTTTAGCTGGCTTTCTTTTAATGGTCATTTTCCCTGAATTGCTTTTGGGCATATTTACCAGTGATGCGGAAGTTATTGAGAAGGGGGTTCTGCCTCTAAGATTAATCGCAATGCTGGCTCCCTTATGGAGTTTTCCGGTACTGGGGAGCGCATTTTTCCAGGCAATAGGCAAGGCGAAACCTTCACTTATTATAACCCTATCGAGGGATTTGTTTTTCTTTATCCCATTGATTTTTATCCTGCCCTTATTTTTTAAACTCTGGGGTGTATGGGCCTCATGGCCACTGACTGATTTTTGCTGTTTTTTGATGACAGCCATATTTTTAATAAGGGAGATAAGGATAATAAACAGGAAGATAGAAGTGGGCGAGGGGAAAGTAATTCATGATAATAGTTAAAGCGGTTTCTTATTGAATTTTGATTTATTGAGCCGGTTATCGGTTATATTTAAAATTAAAAAATTTTTTTAATTTTTTTGGGATATATTTTAATATATAACATATATTAATATTTTACATGATCGTTATAATAATAAGCTGACGTGGAGAGATGGCTGAGTGGTTTAAGGCGCACGCTTGGAAAGCGTGTAAGTGGCGTAAGCTGCTTCGAGGGTT
>CAYVWW010000032.1:0-9299 GCA_964455605.1 uncultured Actinomycetota bacterium
AATTCCCCAGGGCACCTCCTGAAAATAAATCCATCATGCCCATTATTCCGGTTTCTACCTGCTCTAAAACTTTAGCTGCATCTACACCTGGAATAGTAAGATTGGCGCCGAACCTGTAAATTGCTTAAATACCTATAGTAAACAGTATACTATTTCTGATTTCTTTAATTTTATAGGCATTTACAATAGCCAGGAACATTAAACCACCTCTGCTTTTCCACCTGCTTTTTCGATTTTGGCCAGTGCGCCTTTACTAAAAAAGTTTGCCTTAACAGTTAATTTTTTAGTAAGTTCACCTCCACCCAGCACTTTTAGAGGGTATGATTTATCTTTTATTAAGCCCTTTCCCTCCAAAAATTTGTGGTCAATAACTGCTCCGTCTTTAAACTCTTCCAGCTGACCTACATTAACCATGTAATTAATTTTCTTACGAGTGTTCTTAAAACCCCTTAAATGAGGAAGCCTTCTCTGAAGGGGCATCTGCCCACCTTCAAAGCCCAATCTGGTATTACCACCGGAACGGGATAGTTGCCCTTTTGTCCCTCTTCCGCAGGTAGTACCACTTCCAGAGCCGTTTCCTCTACCCACTCTTTTCTTCCTCTTTATGGAGCCGGGTGCTTTTATATCGCTAATCTTCACTTTTTCTCCCCTTATGATGTATTAATCGAATCCGTATCATTTACATTATTAACCATTAATATTAGCTTGCTTCCTGGTTAACTGCCCTTAAACTTTCAAACTGCTCTTTTGTCTTAAGCATTTTCAAGCCTTGTATAGTAGCATTCACTATATTCAGTGCATTTGCACTTCCCAGCGACTTTGTGAGAATATCTTTCACTCCGGCAAGCTCCATTATTATCCTAACCGGTCCGCCAGCTATTACCCCCTTACCTGGATAAGCAGGTTTCATAAAAACATGACCCGCCCCGAAACGGCCGTCAATCTGGTATGGTATGGTCCCTTTTACCAGAGGCACCTTAAACATATTTTTTTTGGCATTATTTATACCCTTCTGGATTGCGGTAGAAACCTCATTGGCCTTTCCAAAACCGACTCCTACCGTGCCATTCATATCTCCAACTGCAACAAGTGCGCTAAAACTGAATCTTCTACCACCCTTTACAACCTTGGCCACTCTATTTATTTTTATTACCCTATCAGTCAACTCTGTATCTTTAGAGTTATCAGCCACCAGACATCCTCCTTTAAAATTATAGTTAAAACTTCAATCCGCCTTTTCTCGCGCCTTCGGCAAGTGCCTTAACCCGTCCGTGGTACTTATAACCACTTCTGTCAAAAACAACTTCCTTTATTTTTTTCTTCTTAGCAATACCGGCAAGAGCCTCGCCTGTTCTGAAACTTATATCTATCTTGCCCTTGTCTTCTTTTTTACTTTCTATGCTCTTGCTGGATAACCCGGTTAAAGTAACACCGGTACTATCATCTATTATCTGTCCGTAGATATATTTATTGCTTCTGTATACGGCAAGCCTGGGACGGTTACTTCCCTTTTTTACCTTATACCGTATTCTTGATTTTCTACTTAAACTTTTATCTTTTTTTTCTATTTTGCTCTTCATAATAACTCCCACGAGAAATTAACTTGACGAAGAAATTGCTGCCTTTCCAACTTTCCTTCTTATAACTTCTTTTTCATATTTAATTCCCTTACCTTTATAGGGCTCGGGTTTCCTTATTCCTCTTATCTTGGCAGCTATTTCCCCAACTGCTTGTTTATCAGCTCCACTAACTTTAATAATGGTATTATCAACTACATCGAAAGAAATCCCTTCCGGCGGTTCAACTAATACCGGATTTGAGTAGCCCACAGACAATTCCAGCTTTTTTTCCTTTATAGCGGCCCTGTAACCTACTCCGACAATCTTTAGCGTTTTTGTAAAACCTTCTGTCACCCCTACCACCATATTGTTTACAAGACTTCTATAAAGCCCGTATTTCTCTCCACTTTTGCTAACATCTGGAATAGGAGTTACGGTTATCATGTTATCTGTAACATTTAATTTAACAGAAGATGCATCAAACTTAAGGGAAAGCTCTCCCAGCTTACCTTTTACAGTAATAATATCCCTATCTATTCCAATCTCCACACCTTCCGGTATGCTAATAGGCCTTTTTCCTATCCTTGACACTTAAAATCACCTTTCTACCATACTAAACATATTACTTCGCCGCCAACCTGCTGCTTTCTGGCATCTTTATCCGTCAGCAACCCTTTTGACGTAGACAATAATGAAACTCCCAGTCCACCAAGAACCTTTGGTATCTCATCTTTCTTTGCGTAAACCCTTAACCCGGGTTTGCTTACTCTTTTTAGCCCACTTATGGTGCATTTTCCATTTTTGCTATATTTTAAATATACTTTTATCATTCCTCCAGGTCCATCGTTCTTGTTGACCTCATAACTTCTTACATACCCTTCTTCATTCAATATCCTTGCTATTTCTGATTTAAATTTTGAATACGGCACATTAACGCTATCCATTTTAGCAACACCGCCATTCCGTATTCTGGTCAACATATCTGAAATAGGGTCAGTAACTCCTGACATAAATCCTCCTTTTACCAACTGGACTTGGTCAGCCCAGGAATTTTTCCTTCATGTGCCATTTTTCTAAGGCAAATTCTGCATAATCCGAACTTCCTTATATAACCCCTGGACCTACCGCATACATAACATCTGTTATACTCTCTTGTTTTATATTTAGGTTGTCTTCTTTGTTTTTCTATAAGTGCTTTTCTTGCCACGATAAATATCTCCCTGCAAATTTAACTTTTTTATTTTTTAAAAGGGAACCCAAATTCTTCCAGCAAAGATAACGCTTCTTTATCATCTCCTGCACTGGTAGAAATAGTTATATTCATACCTTTGACGCTTAAAACATTATCATAATCAACTTCCGGGAAAACGATCTGCTCTTTTATGCCCATCGTGTAATTCCCCCGGCCATCAAAACTCTTTCTGGAAAGCCCTCTAAAGTCCCTTATTCTCGGTATTGCTATACTTAATAGTCTATCCAGAAACTCATACATCATCTTTCCTCTCAATGTAACCATACAACCTATAGGATTATTCTTTCTTATTTTAAATCCTGCGATAGACTTTTTTGCTTTCGTTATAATAGGCCTCTGCCCGGTAATCATTGCCAGGTCATTGCTGGCAGCCTCCAATTCCTTTGGATTCTGGGTTGCAGAGCCGACTCCCATATTTATACTTATCTTTTCTATCCTGGGGACTTCCATTACGTTTTTAAATTCATGTTTCTTCAACATTTTTGGAACGATTTCTTTTTTATATCTTTCTTTTAACCTTGGCTCCATGAATACCACCAAAAATTCCTCTCCTATATCTCCTGTTTACACTTTCTGCATATCCTTGTTTTAGCACCTGATTCCTTTATTTTAAAGCCCACTCTTACTGATTTCCCACAATTAGGACATATCAGCTCAACATTTGACATACTTATAGGACCTTCTTTTTTAAGAATTCCCCCTGGCTTGCTCTGATCCTTTTGCCTCATATGCTTTTTAACAATATTAATGCCTTCGACATATAACCTATTCTTTGAAGACTCTACCCTGAGCACCTTACCAGTCTTGCCTCTATCTTTCCCTTTTATAATCTTAACTTTTTCGTTTTTCTTTATCTTTAACATTTCTTACTGTCTCCATAAATAAACATGACTAAATTACTTCTGGTGAAAGGGATATTATTTTCATGAAATTCTTATCCCTTAATTCCCTTGCAACCGGACCAAATATCCTGGTCCCTCTGGGATTATTCTGTGCATCGATAATAACCGCTGCATTGTCATCAAATCTTACATAGGAGCCGTCTGCTCTTCTGTATGTCTTCTTTGACCTTACGAGAACAGCTTTTACTACATCACTCTTTTTCACCACGCCCCCCGGGTTCGCATCTTTCACTGCAGCAACGAAAATATCACCGATGCGCGCATATCTTCTCCTGGAACCACCCAGAACCTTGATACACAGAATTTGCCGCGCTCCTGTATTGTCTGCCACATTTACCTTGCTCTCAGTTTTAATCATTTTCTTAAATTCCTTTTTACTCTGCCTTTTTTACAACTTCTACCAGTCTCCAGCATTTGGTTTTACTTAAAGGCCTGGTTTCGGAGATTTTTACCACATCACCTATTTTGCAGATATTCTCAGGGTCATGTACTTTAAGTCTCCTTACTTTCCTTAAAATCTTTTTATATAAAGGGTGCTTATAGTGTGACTCCACTGCAACAACTACTGTTTTGTCCATCTTGTCGCTTACCACTGTCCCTGTTCTTATTTTTGATTTTCCTCTCTCCAAGGGTCCCCCTTTATTTATTTAAGCCTGTCTTTTTTTCTTTTTTACTTTTTTTGGCGGATTCCTCTGAACTATCTTTATTCCGCTCCTTTTCTTTAAGCAAAGTTTCTATCCTGGCAATATCTTTCCTTAAATTCCTTATCTTCAAAGGATTCTCCATTTGCCCGGTTGCCTTCTGAAACTTGAGATTAAATACACTCTTCTTAATATCCAGAAGTTTCGTCTCTAATTCCTCTTTTGTCTGCTCCCTTAATTCATTCACTTTCATTTTTTATCCAACCATTTAAAATTCTTCATAAACAAACTTTGTCTTTATTGATAATTTATTAGAGGCAAGCCTGATTGCTTCTTTTGCCACATCTTTGCTAACCCCCGATATTTCAAACAATATCTTTCCTGGTTTAACTACGGCTACCCAGTTCTCCGGGACACCTTTGCCTCCGCCCATACGCGTTTCAGCAGGTTTTTTCGTAACCGGTTTATGGGGGAAAGCGTTTATCCATACCTTGCCACCTCTCTTAATATATCTTGTAAGAGCCACTCTTGCTGCTTCCAGCTGCCTGCTGGTTAGCCATCCAGATTCCAGCGCCTGCAATCCATACTCACCAAAAGAAAGCCTGGTACCTCCTTTAGCATTGCCTTTCATCTTGCCTCTCTGGACTTTTCTATATTTTACTCTTTTAGGTATTAGCATTGCTGCCATAAATATCTCCTAACCTTCATCAACCTTTTCTTTTTTCTTTTCCTGTTTTGCGGGTCGTTTATCTTTCCCAATCTCTTCTTTATCAAGCAACATATCTCCAAGATATACCCAAACCTTAACTCCAATTTTTCCAAAAGTCGTATTTGCTTCTATAAATCCATAATCGATATTAGCCCTCAGCGTGTGAAGGGGTACTCTTCCTTCTCTGTACCACTCAGTCCTTGCCATTTCTGCTCCGCCCAGTCTTCCCGAGCACTGGACTCTTATACCCTTCGCTCCTGCCTTCATGCATAGTGATATAGATTTTTTCATAGCTTTCCTGAAACTAACCCTGCCCACCAGCTGAGAAGCAATACCTTCAGCAATTAATCTGGCTACCAGTTCCGGTTTTTTAACCTCTACTATATTTAGCTGTATTATGCTTCCGGTTTCTTTCTCTATTAAATCTCTTATATCATTAATAGTCGCCCCTCTTCTTCCAATAACCACTCCTGGTTTTGAAGTATGTACGTCAACCTTTACTTCCTCCTCGGTTCTTTCAATCTCAATCTTTGAAACACCGGCATTGCCAAGCTGTTCCTCAATTATTCTCCTTACGACTATATCTTCCTTAAGAAGTTTAGAATAATCTCTTGAAGCAAACCATCTTGATTGCCAGCTTTTGTTAATTCCAAGCCTGAGTCCTATAGGACTTACTTTCTGTCCCATCTTAATCCTCCTTATCCTTTCCGTCAGATATATAAACGGCTAGATGGGCAGTTCTTTTCCTTATCCTTGTAGCCCTACCCCTGGCTCTTGGCTTAAACCTTTTTAAAACCGGACCTTCGTTTACTATTATCTTCGAGATAAACAAATCTCCTTCTTTCATCTTATGATTCTCCGTAGCATTTGCTACGGCACTCTCTATAGCTTTTTTTACTACCACTGCTGCTGCTTTAGGAGTTAAAGACAATATGCCTATTACATCTTCTATAGGTTTTGACTTTACCATATCAACAACATACTTTATTTTTCTTGGCGATATTCTAATATATTTTTCAACTGCCTTTGCTTCCAAAGCACAAACCTCCTCGCTACTTTACTATAAGCCACTTATTGCTTTACAGTAGTAACCCTTTCACTTTTTCCTTTATAAACATGCGGCCTTATTGACCTCGTAGGCGCAAATTCACCCAGTTTGTGTCCAACCATGGACTCGGTTATAAAAACTGGAACATGCCTTCTTCCATCATGCACGGCTATTGTATGCCCCACCATTTCAGGAAAAATGGTTGAACTCCTTGACCAGGTTTTTATAATCTTTTTTTCGCCTGATTCATTCAGCTTGCTTATCTTCTCCAATAACCTTACTTGAGCAAAAGGCCCCTTCTTTAAAGACCTTGACACTTTAATCCTCCCCTAAAATAAAAACTAAATATTTTACTTATTCCTTCTTCTGATTATATATTTATCACTACTATTCTTTTTCTTTCTTGTCCTGTAACCAAGGGTTGGTTTACCCCATGGTGTAACCGGGTTTCTACCAGCACTTTTATTTTTACCTTCTCCACCACCGTGGGGATGGTCTATCGGATTCATTGCTGTCCCTCTTACCGTAGGCCTTACTCCCAGCCACCTATTTCTTCCAGCTTTTCCAAGCTTTATTATCTCATGGGTCGTATTCCCTACCTGTCCAATACTCGCCCTGCATTCTATATCAACCATTCTTACTTCACCGGACGGGAGTCTTACGCTGGCATATTTGCCCTCTTTTGCAAGGAGCTGCGCGTTCGCCCCAGCAGACCTTGCAAGCTCCGCACCTTTGCCTCTCTTCAGCTCGATATTATGAACCACCGTTCCAACCGGGATGTTTTTCAATTGCATCGTGTTACCAGGTTTAATATCAACCTTTTCTCCCGACAGCAATACATCTCCTACCTTCAATTTTAAAGGGGCGACTATATAGCTTTTCATACCGTCTTTATAGCTTAAGAGTGCAATCCTGGCACTTCTATTAGGGTCATACTCAATTGCTTCCACCCTTGCAGGAATACCATCCCTTATTCTCTTAAAGTCTATAAATCTATATAATCTTTTATGCCCTTTTCCGCTGTGCCTTCTGGTAATTCTACCATTATTATTCCTTCCAGCATCTCTTTTTAAAGACCTGGTCAGAGATTTTTCCGGTTTTTTCTTTGTTATAACAGCAAAATCCGAAACAGTTCCGAACCTTCTACCAGAAGTTACGGGCTTATATTTCTTAATAGCCAAACTCAGTACCTCCAGACAAAACTAAACAGATTCAAAAAAATCAATTTTATCATTCTTGCCAAGCGTAACGACAGCTCTTTTTTTCTTTGAGCTTCTCCCCAACGACTTTCCCAGTCGTTTTGGCTTGGATTTAATACTCATTGTATTTATCTTTAAAACCTTAACTTTAAAAATTTCTTCAATCGCCTTTTTTATTTCACCCTTCTCTGCCCTCATATCGACAAAAAAGGAATATCTTTTATTCTGAACCCCGGCATAGCTTTTTTCCGATACCACCGGGGATATTATTATATCCCTAGGATCTTTCATTTCCCAACCTTCCAATAAAATCATCAAGCGTATCTCTGGTAAAAACTATAGAATCAGCTACTATCATAATATATGCGTTAAGGCCTTTTGAGCTCTCTATCATTACATTCTGTATATTCCTGAATGATTTTGCTTCACTGCCATTCAAATCATTCAAAACCATCAGAATCTTACCACTTTCTAAATTAAGTTTTTTTAGTATCCCGGCTGCCTTTTTAGTTTCCGGCTTCTTAAATTCCAGTTTATCCAGCACAACTATCTTTTTATTCTTAAACTTATCCGAAAGCGCCATTAACTTTGATTGCTTTATTACCTTTTTATTTAATTTGAAAGAATAATCTCTCGGAACCGGCCCAAAAACTATACCTCCCCCTCTCCATATGGGAGATCTGTTAGTTCCTGCCCTTGCATTACCAGTGCCTTTTTGTCTCCATGGTTTCTTGCCTCCACCACTTACTTCACTTCTGCTCTTTACCTTATGCGTTCCAGCCCTCTGTGAAGCAAGATACCTCCTGACCTCCTGATACAATACTTCATTATTTATCTCATGGCCAACTATCTTATTAGATATATTTATTTTTTCTAATTCCTTGCCTTCTGTGTTAACAACATTCAAGCTGCCCATTAATTCTCCTTAAAAATAACCAATTAAATCTTTCTTAAAAAAACCAGGTTTCCATTAGCACCTGGTACACTTCCACTAACCAGAATCAAATTTTGTTCTTTATCTATATCAACTATCTCAAGCCCTTTTACAGTGACCTTGCCTCCACCCATTCTTCCAGGCATTTTCTTTCCCTTTGCTATTCTTGAAGGTGTTGCGCACATTCCAACCGAACCAGGTATCCTGTGAGAATGGGATCCGTGGGTCATCCTTCCCCTGTGGAAACCATACCTTTTTATTGTGCCTGCGAAACCCTTTCCTTTGCTACTGCCGGTTATTTTTATCTTATCTCCTACTTTAAAAATCCCTGCATCCAGGATGTCCCCGGGCTTATATTCCTGTCCAAACTCATCCACTCTTATTTCTCTCAGATATTTCTTCAGGTCAACTTTATTTTTAGCGAACACACCCTTATGGGGCCTGACAGCCTTTTTCTCTTTAACAGTGCCCAGACCAACTTTCAGGGCATTATAACCATCTTTTTCGGTATTCTTCACCTGGATAACTACACATTTTTCAGCCTCGATTGCCGTAACAAACTGCGCATTCCCGTTCTCTTTAAATATTTGCGTACATCCAAGTTTTTTACCATATAATGCATTTACCATTTTAAGTCACTTTCCAAAAAACAAACTCTTTTATCTTAATCAGGACTTTATTTCAATACCCACTCCTGCCGGCAGGCTCAATCTCATAAGCAAATCTACCGTCTTCGGAGTTGGCTCAACAATATCTATAAGTCTTTTATGTATCCTTATTTCAAAATGCTCCCTTGAATCCTTATTTACGTGTGGAGACCTTATGACACAATAAACATTTTTCTTATTAGGCAGAGGTATCGGACCCGAAACCTTAGCACCCGAATTTTCAACAGCTTCCATTATCTTTTTCGCTGAACGGTCTATTACTTCATGGTCATAAGCCTTTAATTTTATTCTAATTTTTTGGCCAAGCTTCCTTGCTGCCATTATTTCTCCTCCTGCCTCTTTATTTCTTCCCCTTATATAATTACTCCATTATCTTCGTAACGCTAC
>CAYVWW010000033.1:0-9280 GCA_964455605.1 uncultured Actinomycetota bacterium
GCTTTGTCAATTGCCTGGTATCTATCCCTTCCATGCCTACGATATTATTCTTTTTTAAGTATTCTCCAAGACTGCCCTCGGCTCTCCAGTTGCAGTAATAATCCATATATTCCTTTACGATCAACCCGCTTGCCTGTATCCTATTAGATTCAACATCCTCTTTATTGACACCATAATTCCCTATTTCAGGATACGTCATTGCGACTATCTGGCCGTAGTAGGAAGGGTCAGTAAGCACTTCCTGATAACCAATCATGGAAGTATTAAAAACTACTTCACCAGATGTTTCGCCTTCAAAGCCGATATTTATACCTTCAAAAAACATTCCATCTTCTAAAAATAAATTTGCTTTCAAAACTTTAGCCCTTCCCCTTTGTATTGTTTAATAAGTAAGCGAGCTTGCCCTTGCTGACAGTGCATATTATTCTGCCTCTTAATTTCTGCCCCAAAAAAGCGCTGTTCTTACTTTTTGAAACTATGTCTTCTTTTTTAATTTCTACCTCGCTCTCGGTATCTACAACTGTTATATTTGCTACTTCGCCAACCTTTAACTGGCCGCCATCGATACCGATAATTTTCGAAGGCGCGGTGGTTATAAGACTTATTAGCTTATTTAATTTTATTTTCTCTTCAACGCATAGTTTCGTAAAAGCGGCACTGAATAATGTTTCCAGTCCTATAGTCCCGAAACTGGCAAGCCTGAAAGTAGTGTTTTTCTCGATATCCAGATGAGGGGCATGGTCGCTTACTATCGCATCGATGACTCCATCTTTTATGCCCTTAACCAACGCCTGCCTGTCCTCTTCGCTCCTTATAGGCGGCTTTACTTTAAGATTGGTATTAAAAGACTCAAGATAGCTGTCATTAAAGAAAAGATGATGAGGCGTTACGTCACATGTTATATTTACCCCTTCCTCTTTTGCTCTTTTTATCATCTCAACGCTACCTCTGGTGCTCAAATGAGTTACATGAATTTTTGCTCCGCTTCTCTTTGCCAGGGTTATATCCCTCTCTATTATCAAGTCTTCACTCAGGTTCGATATTCCGTCAAGGCCCAGTTTGTTTGAATAATAGCCCTCGTGAACCAGCCCCTCTGCAGATATATAATAATCTTCCTCGTGGAGAATTAAAGGCAGCCCAAACTGCTTCGAATAACGCATTATTTCATACATTAACTTACTGTCTGTTACACACATGCCATCATCTGAAAAACCAACAGCACCTGCCTCGGCAAGCAGACCCATCTCCGTAATAATTTTCCCCTCAAGCCCCTTTGTCATTGCAGCTATTGGCAGAACACCGCAAGCTGAGCTACTTCCTTTTCTTAAAATGTATTTTACAAGAGATTGCGTGTCCACAACCGGCATAGTATTGGCCATGCAGGCAACCGTCGTAACGCCACCTTTTACAGCAGCAATTGCCCCGGTCTCAATGGTTTCTTCGTCTTCGAATCCCGGTTCCCTAAAATGAACATGCATATCCACAAAACCCGGTGACACCCTGAAACCCTCCGCATTAATCTCAACAACACTTCCTTTTTCAATTTTGATATTTTCTTTTATTTCGGATATAACACCGTCTTTTATTAAAATATCGGCAATAAATTCCCTGTCATGTTGAATATCGATTATGCTGCCTGATTTTATAAGTAAATCCTTCTTCTCATTTTCTTGCATAAAAACCCCGACCCGATACAAATATAATTAACCTAATATTAGATAAATAAGTGCCATACGGACAGCCACTCCATAAGTTACCTGCCGATCGATTAAAATTTTCTCCCCCAGCTCTCCACCTGTTTCCATAACTTCGTCACTGATTTCTATTCCCCTGTTCACGGGACCTGGATGCATAACAATGGAGCCTTTCTTCATCATGGAAAGCCTTTTAATATCCAGGCTTAAAAACCTGTTATATTCCATAACCGAGGGGTAAAACTCTCTTTTCTGCCTTTCAAATTGCATCCTTAATACATAAATAATATCAGACTCTTCTATAACATCATCTATGCAGTGCCTTACATTCATCTTAGAGAAATCTTCTGGAAGCAGCATTGTCGGAGAAACTATGGTCACGTCCATTCCCATTTTTTTAAATAAATTTATATCCGAGCCAGCCACCCTGCTATTTATAAAATCACCGACAATCGCAACTTTAAGCCTCTTAAACTCTCCAAAAACTTTCTTTATGGTGTAAAGGTCAAGCAGCGCCTGCGTGGGATGCTGGTTCTTGCCATCGCCCGCATTTACCACAGGCACTCCTACGGAATCGTCAACCATCTTAACCGCTCCGCTATCACCGTGTCTCATAACAATCATATCTACCTTCATCGATAGTATAGTCTTTAATGTATCAATCACTGACTCACCTTTAACAACGCTACTTGTAGATGAAGAAAAATTAATTATATCTGCGCTGAGTCTTTTTGCTGCGATCTCAAAAGAGGTTTTCGTTCTCGTACTGGGCTCAAAAAATAAATTGGCTATAGTTCTACCTCTCAGGACTGGAACTTTCTTTACGTCCCTTCCCGATATTTCAAGAAAAGAATCTGCATTTGCAAGAATTAGTTCTATGTCCTCCAGTTCAAGACTATCTACATCAATTAGACTTTTTCTTCTTAACATACTTCCTCTTTCTGAATAACAGTAACACTATCGACGCCATCGGTTTCCTTCAATTTGACTTCAACGGATTCATTATGTGAAGTTGGCAGATTCTTCCCCACGTAATCGGCTCTTATAGGAAGCTCCCTGTGCCCCCTGTCAATTAAAACAACCAGCTGGATCGACCTGGGCCTTCCAAAATCAATCAGCGCATCCATCGCAGCTCTTATAGTTCTTCCCGTGTAAAGCACGTCATCAACAAGTATTATATTTTTACCCTCGATATCAAATGAAATATCAGTTATCTGGGCTACAGGTTTTATATTATGCCCTATATCATCCCGATAAAACGTTATATCAAGCTTCCCTGTTTTAATTTTTATTCCTTCAAATGACTCTATGTTCTCCGCTATTCTCCTGGACAGTGGAACCCCTCTTTTTTGAAGCCCTATAAATACTAAATTTTCAGGTCCCTTATTTTTCTCAAGTATCTCATGCGAAATTCTCGTGATAATTCTGTCTATATCACTTTCATTCAATATATATGCTTTTTCCTTCATGGCTCTTTCTTATAGTTTTAGCACATAAAAAAACCTTCCTACCATCATATAGGTAAGAAGGTTAATAATGCTTCCTTATTAAAATATGTAACTGCTAACATAATCATGCCTTTTTAGTCTCCCGGACTATTTTAAAGGTTTTATAATCTTTTATTGTCTTCAGATACTATAGGGGATTGCAGTTAAAAAAACAAGTATAAATTTAAAAAAAATTATCTAATGCTTCTTCTTAACTGTCTCAACTTATAGTTTAAGTCGCCCTGTCCGCCATCACGTGACCTGCCTTCTCTGTATCCACCTTCACGGGGCTTATAGTTCCCCTTGTCCTGGGTTCTGGCTTCATTAACTACTAAAGTCCTCCCCATAAACTCACTTTTATTGAGTTTTTCTATGGCTGCTTTTGCCTGCTCTTCGCTTTCCATCTCTACAAATCCGAATCCTCTCGATTTACCATCCATTCTTGTTACTACCTTGGAATACGTAACAGTACCTTCTTTGGAGAACAGCTCCTCCAGATCTTTGTCAGTAGTGTTATAGTCCACATTACCAACATACATTCTTTTATTCACTTAAAAAACCTTTCCTTAAATTAACTTTTTTATATATAAAAGAGAAGTAGAAATAATATCAACTGAAACATGAAATAAATGGAATAGGAAGATACCAGTGAGAAGTTCGTTTTCTTCTATTTTATTTAATTATGTCTGATAAAAAATCCCTACTACTCTATTTTAAAAAATTAAAACTTTCTAAGCAGTGCCAGGTAATTATATAACATATTTCAGATTTGTCCAAAGATTATTTTTTTACCTATAGGCCGCCCACAATTATTTTTAATGCATGCTTCCAGTTATTTGAACTTTTAATTTTACCTCTTCCGCCTTTAAGAATATCGGTTTATCTACAACTTCACCCGGGCCAAGCTCATCAATCGATATTGTCCCCGTCTGCGACTCACTGTCATCTGATGAATATAAAATAAATGACAGGGTTCCATCAAATTCAGCTGCCCTGCTTATATTCTCCAGCCTGACCCTTACGCTGGTATCATTTATAATTACATATGAGAAACCAAGAGACTCTCCAATATTTTCTTCGGCTTCCTCCTGCTCATCAAAGTAAAATACTCTTTCATAAGACACAGGTATTTCTTCTGCGGGTTCGCTATCAACTTCTTCCGAATAGACTGTTATAGCCTCCTCTTCAACAGAAGCATCAGCATCGGCGTCGGCTCCTTCCGCCATATAAACAGCTGCTGATTCAACTGTATATTTTGCAGCATTATAGTGCTTCATATACCAGAAACCAAAAAAAGATACGGTAGCAACTACAACCATTATCGAGGCTGCAAGAGATAAATTCTTAACCCTGCTCATATCCATTCTTTTTTTCTTGAACACATATTCTTTGCTGACCATTATTTCATCGCCAACTTCGAATACCCCCGGCGGTATTTCCTGCTTTAAAAACTGGCCATCTCTGGTCAGGACTATACAATACCCTTTGCTTATCTCCATTATTACTGCCTTCATCTCTCACCACCCCCTGATAGGCTAAAATAGCTAAGATTGTTTATAATAGCAAGAACCATAGCTATTATATATATTCGACCTCTCTCCAGTTTTTTGCGGTGTACCCACAAGTCATTCTCTATCTTTTTTAAAGGGAGCTTTTTCGTTTCCATTAGAATCTTTAACATGTCACCGTCATCCACGATAGATTTAGCAATCTTTTTATATTCGTCTCTCAAACTGCTACTCTTTGGCGATACATCTGCCAGCTGCTCCAGGCTAATATCCCATTTTTCTAATTCAGCCCTGTATTCTATCGTTTCAATTATTCTTTCCTCTCTCTCTTCATCAATAACATACCGGTCACTATCATCAAAGCCATCACCATTTGAGCTTATGCCGGATAACCTTTCATCTGACAGACTTATAGTTTTTCTTTTGCTCTCCCTGCGATAGTAATCAATTAACCGCCTGTCTATAACCATTCTTGCAAAATTCAGGAACTTTCCCTTCTCCCTGTCATACGAATCCATTGCTTCCTTAAAAGCGGAAAGCCCAATAGAAAATTCCTCGTCTATTCCGAACTCTATGAATCTCCCGGCTCTTTTTTGGATAACACCGGCAATGAATGGCCTGAATTCGTAGATTAGCCTGCTTGTTTTAAATTTATCTCCTCTTACTTCTATTACCCTGTTTTCAAGTGACTGTCTATGCAAAGACAAAATATTACTCTCCTGCGCAATAAATTTAATTTGTTTGATAGATATTATATGATAACTTCATCTTTTTATAAATCATCCAATTTGTTAAATTATTACGTTTGTTATAATATAATAAAATAATATTTCAAAAAAGGAGGGTTTACCATGGACGTAAAGCTTCTTGTAACCTACGATCCTGCGCACATAGAAAGTAGCAGGGAAAAAGTCGAAAATCTTTTCAAGGAGATAGGTGTAAAACCTGAATTCCTCAAATCCAAATATGATGGAATTTTTCTCCTTAATGTCCCAAAGCCAAAAGAAACCGTAAAGAAATTAGCTAAGATATCGAAAAAGGACAGGGAATTATTCGGAAGGACCCACCGTTTTATTCCCATAGACAAATGGGTGAAATCAAAAGTCCCGGATATGCAGAATGCAATAAAATCGCTGGTTCCAAAAATAAAAAAAGAAGAAAAGTGGATGATGGATATCGAAAAAAGGCATTATGACAAACTTGATTTTAAAGAGTTAATTATCAAGCTTACAGATGTTGTAAACCGCGAAAAAATTGACCTTAGCAAACCAAAAAAGATAATAAAAGTAGAAATTGTCGGAAATGACGCAGGAATATCGCTCCTGGAGCCAGATGAGATTCTTATAGTATCCTGACTATTTGCCTTTTGTTCTTTTTTTAAAATATTTAAAGAATCTGTCCTGGTATTGTTCGAACATTCCCCACCTGTCTAATTCCTCTTTCAGGTCAAGCGGTTCTATCTCACCTTTTTCAAACAATTTGAATAGAATCTCTATTTCATTTCTGGCTATGATGGGATAACCAGCCCTGTCCTTCATAATGACAGGGAATCCTCCACTTCCTACCCTCACCGAGCTATTCCTTAGCAGGTCAGGCAGTTGTGAGTAGTGGGCGCTCCTTGTTACTATTTCCTGGATGAATTTTGAAAGAGAAACATCCCAGAATTCATCCACCCCCTTTATGATAGCGCTGTAGGGGTCTTTCTTCTTTTTAATATCGGTGGATATTTTCTTAGCTACGGAAGGAAGAGAGCTGGTAACTATTTCCATTTTTTCAAAATCCCGGCTCATCCTTAAACCGTATAGAATCATAGCCAGATCGTTGTCCTCTTCAGCAAGCATCTCAAATGCTTTTCTCGCTTCCCCGCTGAACCCTTCTACTCTTAACATATATGAAGGGGTAATAACTTTCGGTTTCTGCCAGGTTATCTTACCTTCTCTTATTATAGTTTCAGTATCAGAGCTTTTGCCCTCAAACTCGAGATACATTGGCACTGCAAGCATATAGTAATGTATGGTTGTAGAATCAAACGAAGATAATAGCTTTTCAGGCTGCTTTATAATCTCAGTTTTCTCTATCACACTTTTAATTTTTTCTTCTAAATCCATATCAATATGCTCCTTAAAACCTGACATATTTTAATGCCACGCAGAATAAATATCAACCATTACTTAGATAGTATCACATATCAAAGAAACTATTAAATTAAAAGAGATAAATCGGGAAAAGAGGCTAATCTTTATTTAGCAAACAAATTTCTATTCTTGACAATAAACATTAAAATAATTAAAATTTTCACTTAGTTTCAAGATTCTTTTTGCTTAACTGGATAATTGCATTGCTTTAAAGATTATTTAAAATTCATAAATATTCTAATCATAAAATTTAGCAAAGGAGTATAGCAGGTGAAAGATATAAAAAGAAAATTACCGGTTTTTTTTATTATTCTTATTCTAATATTATCGATCATAATGATGCTGCCTGTTTCATTATTCGCCCAGGAAAAGGAAGCGGAAGAAGAGGAAGAGGAGCCGGAAGTAGAGGAGCTTATATTTGAAACCACACTTCCGAAAATTCAGGCAGAGGAAGGCGCGACATTTAATTTCAGTTTTTCGGTGACCTATATAGCAGGAGATGAACCGTTTGGCCTGGATGAAGACGAAACTACCAAGCCATTCGATATAACAGTTGAATATCCTGAAGGCTGGGGCGCCGTCATAGCAAGCGGGAACACAGAAGCACGGACAATTAACCTCGAATCGTATAAAAGCGAAAGCTTGAACTTGCTGGCAGGAACAGGAACTCCCCAGGAACCCGGAGAATATGATTTTACAGTCACGTTGAAATCAGCTGTTGAGGGCGACGACCTGGAAAAATCCATAGAATTTACAGCAGTGCTGACTGCAACTTATGATATTACGCTGACTCCAAAAACAGAAGCATATAGCACAGATATAACTGCAGGTAAAGATAACCATTATAAGCTTATTGTCAGCAACAATAGCACTACAGTACTTGAAAACATAAGTTTGACTTCGGACGAACCAGAAGGATGGCAGGTCGATTTTGATAAAGAAAAAATTGAATCCATCGAAGCTGGAGAGAAAGAAGAAATCGATGTAATCATAAATCCGCCAGAAAAAACGATAGCAGGAGATTATATGCTTACTTTTACAGTTTCAAATGAAAAAAGTATTGATGATGCAGAAATAAGGGTAACCGTAGAAACCCCCACTATCTGGGGTATCATTGGTATAGGAATAATTGTAATAGTTATAGTTGGCGTTGCTATAATATTTACAAGACTCGGAAGAAGATAAACCATGAATGATAATAATAATCTGATAATTGCCAAAAACCTTACAAAAAAATATGGTGAAAAGGTTGCAGTCAATAATCTGAATATCAATATAAAGAAGGGCGAAATTTTCGGTCTTCTGGGACCAAATGGCGCCGGGAAATCTACCATTATACTCATGATGCTGGGCCTTACGGAACCAACATCGGGAAGCATAGATATTGGTGGTTTTAATTCAACGAGGCAACCGCTAAAAGTAAAAAGCATTACCGGATACCTCCCCGAGAAAGTTGGTTTTTATGAAGATATGAGTGCAATGGAAAATCTTTTCTATACCGCAGAATTAAATAACATCCCCTACAAGGAAATACATTCTAAAATTGATGAGGTGCTTGAAATCGTTAGTTTATTAAGCAATAAAAATCAGCTTGTAAAAACATTCTCAAAAGGTATGAAACAGAGGCTTGGAATTGCTGATGTTCTTATAAAGAACCCCCGGCTGATTATTTTTGATGAGCTGACCGAAGGTCTTGACGTGAAAGTAGCGAACCAGATTCTCCAAACAATACTGGACCTTAACAAGAAAAAGAACATAACATTTTTACTTTCATCCCATCAACTAAACCTGGTACAAAAGATTTGCTCAAGGGTAGGAATAATGTCCAGCGGTAAACTAATTAACCAGGGAAGTGTAGAAAGTCTCGGAAGGGACCTTTTTGGTGGAGGGAAATACAGGATAGAAATCGAACTTGAGAAAATAACAAACGACATAAATGAAAAGTTAAAAAAACTGGACAAAGTTATAAGCGTAATCCAGACAGATAACAAATTTACAATTATATGCGATAAAGATATAAGGCATGAAATTTCACGTCTTATTTCAGATGAGGGGATACTCTTAACCAGGATAGATATGAAAGAGGATGCGCTGGAAGAAATTTACCTAAAATATTTTAAAGAGGAGTAAAATGAAAAGCATTTTAACCATATACAGAAAAGAACTCTGCGACCATTTCAGCAGCAATAAGTTTTTAATCCTTCTTGCATTAATATATATAGCAGGTCTATCATCAACTTACGTAGCTCTTACTAATATAAGGGAAGCAGCAAGCTCTCTCGACGAGCATGTATTTCTTTATTTATTTACTACTGGAGGAGACATTTTGCCTTCCTTTATAGCCTTTATTAGTTTCTTCATCCCGATAATAGGCATAATATTCGGATTTGATGCCATAAATAGTGAAAAAACCAGTGGTAACTTAAGCAGGATTCTTTCCCAGCCAATTTACAGAG
>CAYVWW010000034.1:0-9114 GCA_964455605.1 uncultured Actinomycetota bacterium
AGCACCTGACTCTTAATCAGGGTGTCACAGGTTCGATCCCTGTACGGCTCACCAATTTCTATTGGCGAGAGTGGCGGAACTGGCAGACGCGCCAGGCTTAGGACCTGGTGGGGTAACACCTATAGGGGTTCAAGTCCCCTCTCTCGCACCAAAAAAATTTATATTATTAAAATCAATTTAATAATTAAAAGAATATTTGTATTGATAAAAGTGTCTTAATTTAGCAAAATTCAGGCACTATAATACCCAGATATATTACAATTCAGGTACTAAATGATTTAAATTAAACCAACTGATAAAAGAGCTGAGATGAGAGAACCAGGCAACGCTGGCCTGCAGAGTAATAATAGATAATATATTTTCTCCTGTAGCAGGCTTTTATGCAGAAACTGTAGTTTGTATTTTATTTATTTTCTATTATAATAGTTTTCTTAGCGTGGAAAAGAAATTCTATTATTTTACAGGGGGAGTTTAATTGAGTTTTACGATAAAAAGCCAGAAAAAAATTGACTTAAACAAAGTTAAGCTGGATATAGAGATAACAAATAATGTTTTAAAAAAGAATATCGGCAAGGCATATAAGGGTATATCAGATAAGACAAATATACCTGGTTTCAGGAAGGGGAAGATACCTTATCAGGTTATAGATTCAAATTATGGCAGGCAGTACGTCCTTAACGAAGCGGCAAGCCTGGCAATATCAGAGCTATACCCCGATATAATCGACCAGTCCGGCCTGAGCCCGATAGATTATCCGAAAGTAAAAATTACCCAGATTAAGGAAGACATGCCTCTGGGTTTTGAGATAGAACTTGATCTTGAGCCGGAGATAGAGCTCCCAAGATACAAAGGTATAAAAGTCACAGGAATCTCAGCCGATGTATCCGATGAAGAACTGGAACGCCAGATAGATAGTATAAGGGGAAGCTTTGCATCGCTTGAACCTGTCGGAGACAGTAGGCCTATCGAAAAAGGTGATTACGTAACACTGGACTTTGATGGAAAAGTTGACGGTAAATCATTCAGCGACAGCAGCGAGCAGGATTATCTCCTTGAAGTCGGGTCAGGTACATTATTTGTTGATTTTGAAAATTCACTCATCGGGATGAAAAAGGGTGAGAGTAAGAAGGTAACCCTTAAATTGCCTGAAGATTCAAAGGATAAAGATGTAGCGGGCAGGGAGGCAGATTATGATATATCTGTTAAAGAAGTAAAGACGAGAAAGTTGCCGGAGTTTGATGAAGGTTTCTTAAAAAGCCTGGGGGATTATAAAGATGAGGAAGATTTCAGAAATAGCTTGAAGCAGAAGCTGGTTGAGCAGAAAGAAAATTCCAGGAAAGAAAAAATAGTAGGGGAAATAATAGATTACCTGGTTAACAATATAAAATCCGTGGTTCCTGAAGCAATGGTAAAGAGGAGAATCAGGCAGATAAATGAAGAAATTGATAGGAATTTGAAAAATCAGAATATAACAAGGGAAGAATACGTCAAAGCCGTTAAAACTACAGAAGATAAGCTTGACAATGATATAAAGGAAAGAGCCGAGAGAGAGATAAAAGAGTATCTTATTTTTAAAGCATTGGAAAGGGCTGAAAAGAGAAATATAGAACCTTCGGAAGAAGAGATAACTGAGGAAAAAAATAATATACTGAAAATGTATGGAAAAGAAGCGGACAGTAAGAAAATTAAGGAATTCCTTGAAAGTAAGGACGGCAATGAGAATCTGGTCCAGACTTTAAGGAGAAATAAAGTAATTGATCTGCTTGTAAGCAATGCAAAGGTGGAAGAGGAAAAAGATGCGGGCAGCAGCAGAAGCATATGGAAGCCGGGTAAAAATAAAACAGGGGATGAAGCAAGTAATGAAAAATTGTGGACTCCTGGCTCAAAGTAAATGAAAAGGTGAGATGATTAAAATGCATAATGAATATTTAATTCCAATGGTAATAGAGCAAACTAACAGGGGGGAGCGTTCTTTTGATATTTACTCACGCCTCCTCAAAGAGAGGATTATTTTTCTGGGGGTTGCCATTGATGATAACGTGGCAAATGTGGTAATGGCGCAGATGCTTCACCTGGAAGCGGAAGACCCGGAAAAAGATATTCAGCTTTATATAAACAGTCCGGGCGGAGTTGTAACATCCGCCCTTGCCGTATATGATACAATGCAATTTATAAAATCACCGGTATCTACAATCTGTATCGGGCAGGCAGCAAGCGCAGCTGCAGTTTTGCTGCTGGCAGGGGAAAAGGGGAAGAGATTCTCGCTGCCAAATTCAAGAGTTTTATTGCACCAGCCCTCGGGTGGTGTTTCGGGAACCACTATCGATGTCGAGATACACGCGAAAGAGATGGTAAGGGTAAGAGCTCTCCTGAATGAGATAATTGCAAAACATACCGGGCAGGATGTAAAAAAAGTGGAGAGAGATACCGAAAGGGATTTTATTTTAAGTGCGGAAGAAGCTAAAAAATACGGCGCAATAGACGAAGTTATTTATAAGAAGTGACGATATGCCGTAGATAGTAAGATTTTGATTGAAAAATATCAGATATATAAAGTATTAAAATATTAAAATATAAATAAGTTAAAAAGGGAAGGGAATAGATTTGTCATCAGATGATAGAAAAGAAAAAGATGAATTTTTAAGATGTTCCTTTTGCGGTAAATCTCAAAACCAGGTAAAAAAGTTAATTGCAGGTCCTGGAGTTTATATATGCAATGAATGCGTTGACCTGTGCAATGAGATTATTGAAGAAGAATTAAAGGAGCGGAAGAAGGTTGATTTTAAGGACCTTCCAAGGCCTGCCGAGATATATTCGATCCTTGATGATTATGTGGTAGGTCAGGAAAGGGCAAAGAAAGTTCTGTCGGTAGCGGTTTACAACCATTACAAAAGAGTTAAACATGAGGATAATTTAAGTCAGGATGATACGGAAATAGAAAAGAGCAATATTTTGCTTATAGGGCCAACTGGATGTGGCAAGACGCTAATGGCCCAGACCCTGGCAAGGATATTGAATGTTCCCTTCTGCATAGCTGATTCTACATCATTAACGGAAGCTGGCTATGTGGGGGAAGATGTGGAAAATATATTACTGAGGCTGATACAGTCAGCAGATTTTGATATTAAAAGGGCTGAAACAGGAATTATTTACCTGGATGAGATAGACAAGATAAGCCGCAAGTCTGAAAACCCTTCAATTACAAGGGACGTATCAGGGGAAGGGGTCCAGCAGGCGCTGCTTAAAATCCTTGAAGGAACTGAAGCAAATGTCCCTCCGCAGGGCGGCAGGAAACATCCACATCAGGATTTCATACAGATTAATACCAGTAATATACTTTTTATTTGTGGAGGTTCATTCAGTGGCCTGGAGAGCATAATTGAAAAGAGGATGAACAAAAGAAGTGTCGGATTCGTATCAGGCAAAGCTCCGGCTAAGACCGAAAGGATCAATACGATTCTTCCGAATGTAATGCCCGAGGATTTGCTGAAATACGGCCTTATTCCTGAACTTATCGGGAGGCTTCCGGTAATAAGCACGCTTAACAATCTTACAGAAGGTGACCTGGTAAGGATTCTGGTTGAGCCAAAAAACTCCCTGGTAAAACAATATAAAAAGATGTTTAAAATGGATAACGTTGATCTGGAGTTTACCGACGATGCTTTAAGGGAGATTTCAAAGCTTGCGCTAAAAAGAGGGTCTGGAGCGAGAGGGCTCAGGGCCATAATAGAAGAAGTAATGTTAAATGTGATGTTTGAGATACCCGAGCGTAAAGACGTAAATAAATGCGTAATAACAGGAGAAGTCGTAAGGGATAAGGTTGAACCCCAGATAATGGGAAGGTCTAATAATAAAGTATTTCTGAAAGATAAGGAAAAAACAGCTTAAAATGTTTGAGGGAATTGAAGGTAAATATAACCCTTCATCATTTGAAGAAGAAATTTATAGCTACTGGCTGGAAAATAAATATTTCTCTGCAAAAAAAGATAAATCAAAGAAACCATTCAGCATAGTTATACCTCCCCCCAATGTCACAGGATATCTTCACATCGGGCATGCCCTGAACAATACCCTTCAGGATATAATTGTCAGGTATAAGAGAATGAAGGGATACAATACTACGTGGGTGCCCGGTACCGACCATGCTGGAATAGCCACTCAAAATGTGGTCGAGAAGTCCCTGGCAAAAGAAAATATCGATAGATACCAGCTTGGCAGGGATAAATTCATTGAAGAAGTATGGAAGTGGAAGGATAAGTATGGCAGCAGGATAATAAACCAGCTGAAGTCGCTTGGCTGCTCTTGCGATTGGGATAGGGAGAGGTTTACTTTTGATGATAATTATGTAAAGGCAGTAACAAAGGAATTTGTGACCCTTTATAACGATGGCCTGATTTATAAGGGAAATTACATGATTAACTGGTGCCCCAGATGCAGGACCGCAATTTCAGATATAGAAGTAGAACATGTGGAGAAAAAGGGGTACCTGTGGGATATTAAGTATCCGCTTATAGATACCCAAACAGGCGAGCCCAGCGGCAGTGAATATATCATAGTTTCAACTACGAGACCAGAAACGATGCTGGGGGACACGGCAGTAGCCGTAAATCCTGAAGATAAAAGGTACAGGGAATATAAGGGGAGATTTGTTTTTCTACCTCTCGTGAAGAGGAAAATACCTATTGTTGAAGATTCTTTCGTTGATATGGAATTCGGGACAGGTGCGGTAAAAGTAACACCCGCTCACGACCCCAACGATTTTGAAATTGGCAAGAGGCACGGCCTTGAGGAAATAAACATATTAGAGGAAGATGCTACGGTGAATTCCAATGGGGGGGATTACGGCGGGCTTGACCGTTATGAAGCAAGGGAAAAGGTTTTGAGTGACCTGGAAAAGGGTGGATATCTTATTGGAAGGAAACCCCATATCTCATCCGTAGGGATTTGTTCGCGTTGCAATACCGTAGTGGAGCCAAGGATCTCAATGCAGTGGTTCATATCCATGAAAAAGCTTGCCCGGCCTGCTATAGAAGCGGTAAAAGATGGCAGGGTCAAAATAATACCCGGTAAATGGCAGAAGATATATTTCGACTGGATGGAAAATATAAGGGATTGGTGCATATCACGTCAGCTCTGGTGGGGGCACCGCATCCCGGTGTGGTATTGCAGGGATTGCAATGAAATGATAGTAAGTGAAGAAAAACCACTGAAATGTCCGAATTGCTCGGGCAGCAATCTTGAGCAGGATAAGGATGTCATGGATACCTGGTTCAGCTCCTGCCTCTGGCCTTTCGCGGTTTTCGGGTGGCCCGAGGAAACTGAAGATCTAAAATATTTCTTCCCTACGGATACGCTGATAACCGCGCATGATATCATCTTTTTCTGGGTAGCGCGTATGATTATGATGAGCTTGTATTTCAGGGGAGATGTGCCCTTCAGGGAAGTTTTTATAAATCCCCTTGTAAATGATGAATCCGGACAGAAGATGAGTAAATCCAGGGGTAATGTCGTGGACCCAATGGATATAATTGAGAAAAAGGGAGCGGATGTATTAAGATTTACGCTGGCATCCTTAACGACTCCGGGAAAAAATCTGGTCCTTGGAGATGAAAAAATTGAGGGAGTCAGGAACTTTGCAAATAAATTGTGGAATGGTTCAAAATTTGTAGCATCCAACCTTGATAAAAATATCGACTTCAATAGTGCGGGGATGGAAAAACGGGATTTAAACATCTGGGACAGCTGGATAATATCAAGGCTAAACAGGACGATAAGGGATGTAGAGAAGTATCTGGGAAGCTACAAATTTTCTTTTGCATCAAAACTCCTGGTAAACTTTTTCTGGAGTGATTACTGCGACTGGTATATCGAGTCGGCAAAAGTCAGAGTGTATGGTAAGGATAATGATACAGACAGGAAAAGCGCCTTATATATTTTATGGTATGTTCTTGAAAGGTATTTAAGGATACTTCATCCTTTCATGCCTTTTGTAACGGAAAAGATATGGCAGAATATCCCGCATAGCGGTGATAGTCTGGTTGTTAAGGATTTCCCTGAATTCGACAGGGCGAAAATAGATAAAAAGGCAGAGGATAGAATAGAAATCCTTTTTAAAGTAATAGGTGGAATAAGGAAGACAAGGTCGGAATTAAAAATAAATCCTTCTAAAAAAGTAAAAGTCAGCCTCAATGCAGATGGCGCGGATAAGTCATTTCTGGAAGAGAATAGAGGGTACATATGCAGTATGTCAAAGGTGGATAAAATGGAGTTTGGCGACTGCAGCGGTCGGAAGGGCTACGTGAAAACTACTGCGGGCAGTGTAAATATATATATTTACATCCTTGATGCAATCGACATTGAACTGGAGATAAAGAGAATAAAGGATCAGATAAAAAAGGCTGAAGTCCAGGCCGAAAAGAGCAGAAAAAAGGTTTCAAGCGCTGATTTTATAAGTAAAGCGCCTGCTGAAATTATCAGCAGGGAAAAGGATAAACTCGAGCAGGCAGATAAATTGCTCAAGGTACTGGAAGAGCAGCTTGCCAGGATAGAAGGCATTGGCTAAAAAATATGGTCACAACCAGAGCGTGATATAGTGAACTACGGTCAGGTATGCAAATATTTAGACGACTGCCTGGTTTTTGGTATAAAACCGGGTCTGGAAAGAGTGCATAAATTACTTGAACTTTTAGGTAATCCCCATAAAAAAGTTGGCTTCATACATATAGTCGGGACAAATGGTAAAACATCCACTACGAAAATTACTGCTACTATATTGAAAAACCATGGCATTAAGACTGGCTGTTATATTTCTCCCCATATAAAGAACTATACGGAAAGAATATGGATTGAAGGGGAAGATGTTTCCAGGAAAAAGTTTTCAGGCGCCTTTAACCGGATTTACCCCAGTATTAAAAAAGTAAATGAGATGGATATGGAAGGGTCCCTCACGCAGTTTGAAATTCTTACAGTAATGGCATTCGAGATTGCATGGAATGAAGGGCTGGAAGTCATGGTCCTGGAAGCGGGAATGGGAGGAAGATGGGATGCCACTAATGTAGCCAGGGCAGATGTAGTGGGACTTACCGGTGTAAGCCTGGAGCACACGGAAATTCTTGGAAATACCATAGAAAAGATATCTTCCGAGAAAGTGCAGGTCATAAAAGAGAATGAGCTGGTTGCATCCGGGAGCAGCAAAGGTAAAGTTCTTGATATTCTCCGCAAAAAAGTTGGAGAAACGGGGTCGCGGCTTTTTTTATACGGAAAAGATTTTTACGTAAAAAAGGAAATAAATCATGGTCTTGGCGGCTGGCTTCTTGACATAAAGGCCATAAAAAATACCTGCAGCGAAATAAAACTTCCAGTTCCAGGTGTTTACCAGCCAATCAATTTATCCCTGGCAATGGTTCTTGCGGAACTTTATCTTGGAACTATAAATAAGGAGCTGGAATGTGGAAAAGTTAAAGACAGCATTGAAAATCTTAAGATAAAGGGAAGGTTTGAAGTTATAAGAAAGAGGCCCCTTTTGATAGCTGATGCAAGCCATAATCCCGAGGGTATGGAAAAATTTGCTGAAAACATGGTAAATTATTTCCCGGAGCGTAAAAAAATAATAATTCTTGCCGTTTTTAAGGACAAAGATTATGAAAAAATGGTTGAAAAAATAATCAGCGTTAGCGATATTTTGATTTTAACATCAAGCTTTGCCGGAAGAAGCCTTGATGCGTCCAGGCTGGAGGAAGTTGTAAGGAGGAAGGTTGGTGACAATGGAAATAGAGCAGGTTGTCCTGCGGAGATTTACAGGGTGGATAATATAGAAAATTCAATAAAATTTGCTTTAAAAATTTCCGGTATAAATGATATTATATGCATTACTGGTTCAATAACTAATTTGGAGAATGTTGTAAAATAGATATATTATTTTGCCGGTTTATATAAAAATAATAAAAAAAGCTAACTGGGGGATTAATGGACTTACTTGAATATGTTAACGACATTATGGATTTTTTTAAAAATCCTATATGGGGATATTTATATTACGGAATAATTTTTATTTTAATCATCGTATGGCTTTCTTTTATTTACTGGACATACAGGGATGCGAGGTTGAGAAGTGAGTCTATTGCCACTGCTATTTTCTGGGCGATTGTCGTATTATTATTTAACTTTCTGGGTTTGATACTTTACTTAATATTGAGACCACCGGAGTTTATTGATGATGTAGTTGAAAGAGACCTTGAGATCCAGAGGATGGAGATGCTTCTTGGCGATAGTCAGCTGACCTGTCCTGCCTGTGGAAAGCCGATCAAGGAAGACTTTCTGATATGTCCATATTGCAGGAAGAAATTAAAAACTCCCTGTATTAATTGCGGAAGGCCCCTGAAACTTGAATGGAAGGTATGCCCTTATTGTAAGACGCCCCAGTAAGATTTTTTAGCGTGTAGCATTGCCTTAACTTTAAGTAATTTTTAAAAGTGGCGGAATGCAGGGCTTTAGTAAATTTAATTTATTAAAATTTAGCTATGAAAGAGCTATATGAGTGATATTGAAAAAAGCCTGGTTATAATAAAACCTGATGGAGTGAAGAAAAAGAAAATTGGAGAGATAATATCGCGCCTGGAGAGCGAAGGTCTCACCATAGAGGAATTAAAAATGGTTAAAATCGACCGCGATCTTGCTTGCAAGCACTATCGTGACCACAGGAACAGGGAATTCTTCGATATGCTGATTAGTTATATAACTTCCGGACCTTCGGTTGCAGCGGTTGTATGCGGAAAGGATGCGATTTCAAGGATAAGGGAGCTTATGGGGCCTACTGATTCTAAAAAAGCCAAAAAGGGGACAATAAGGGGAGATTTTGGTGTCGATATAACTACGAATGTGATTCACGGCTCGGATTCTCCCGAAAGCGCCATAAGGGAAATCAAACTTTTTTTTGATTAGCGGTTTTAAAACGGTATCTTCTGGAGATTAATAAATAGTCTATTTTAAAGGTGGCTGATGGACAGAAGGAGAGGAAAAGTAGTTTTTTTTATAGTATTGCTTGGCGGTATAATAGGGGCTATCCTGGGCCATGTCCTTGGAGACATTGTGCCCTTTCTGGATGAAGGATTAAAG
>CAYVWW010000035.1:0-8981 GCA_964455605.1 uncultured Actinomycetota bacterium
CATAGTCATATACTTTTATGACTACCAGGCTCGCTGCCAGCTCGGGATGATTATGCACGGGTTCGACAGTATCAAGAGGTATTATTACAGAGACACTATTTATGGTCACATTATCCAGGTCACCTATTGCATCGATATCAAAGCTTAAGTAAGTCTTTAACTCTGTATCCCCGGAATTATCACCAACATATGCAAGAGTAGCTCCTGGATGCGCCAATGAACCTACCCATATCCATCCGCTTAATCCTGTGTTTGCCCCTATATCGCTTGAATCTTCTGCTATTTCCGGTTCCGGTTCAGGTATTTCGCATCCCCAGTCCAACTCTATTGATGCGGAAGCAGTCCCTTCTGAGTTGGTGGCAGTCGCAGTAAGGGTATATGTTTCAGAGGGGTTACTTAAGTTAACCTGCGCTTTTTTGCTCCCCCATGCGCCATGACTATCGTCTTTGCTCCATTCAATTTCCGGTTTAGGAGTGCCGGTAACATTTGCCTGTACCCTGTAATAACATAAACCATCGGCAGGTGTCGGGCCCTCATAAATCTCCACAGCTATAGTTGGAGCTTCGCCTTCTGCTTCCTCTTCCTCCTCTTCCTCTTCTTCAGGTTCCTGGCCATCTTCATCTTCAGCTTCTTCTCCCTCTTCTTCTTCCCCGGCTTCTGTAACCCTTTCAGCACACTCACCAGAAAGGATAATCGAAGCAGTGGCTGTACCCGCTGTATTGGTTGCGGTAGCTATCAGATTATAGGAACCGCCATTTTCCACGCTTACCTCTGCCCTGCCCGAACCAATAACTTCAACATTATCATCTTCGCTAAACTCTACATCAGGATCAGGGGTACCTTCTACGACAGCTTCTACCCGGTAGTAACACATATCATCAGATTCTGAATAGTCGGGCCCATCATATATCTGGAGTTCGATAGTTGGCGCTTCCCTTTTGATGCCGCATTGAGCAGATAGGCTAACCAGACAAATTGAGGTAATGACTGCAAAAACCATAAGTATTTTTATATTTCGCATAAAGGCCTCGCTTTTTTGATTTATAAAAAAAGTCTTAAAACATATTATACATTATTATTAGGACAAAAAAAGTTTTTATATGAAAGTTGGGAAATAGCTAAAAAGGCGTTTAAGCTTTTTCTGCAGAAGAGCTGAAGAACATGCTAAATCTTTCCTTTAGCGCACCAAGGGTAAGTTCTTTCGTATCTTTAACCTTCCAGTGCGGGTCTCCCGGGCAATCGCCTATTCCGACGGAATACATCCCGGCAAGTTTTATTGACTCAATTCCAGCAGCTGCATCCTCTATTCCCACGCAGTCACGAGGGGATACCCCGAGCCCTTCCGCTGCCCTGAAAAAGATTTCGGGGTCCGGCTTCCCTTTTATGACTTCATTGGCATCGACAATAAAATCAAACTGGTCCTCTATGCCCAGGTTCTTGAGTATTTCCATTGAATTTTTACTAACCGATGCAACAGCGGTTAGTACACCGGAATTTTTTAGTTCTTTTAAGAAGCTGATAATTCCCGGTAGTATGTTTTTCGAAGATAACCCGGCAATTAATTCCCTGTAATACCCATTTTTCCGCTCGGCTAATTCTCCCTTCCTTTCCCTGCTTAATTTAATTCCGCCTCTTTTTAATATGAGTTCCAGGGATTTCATCCTATCCAGACCTTTCAGGTTGTTATTGAAATCTTCATCAAATAGAATTCCAAGTTCATCGCTTAATTTCTTCCATGCCTGGTAATGATATTCCGAAGTGTTTGTCACTACCCCGTCAAGGTCAAAGATTACTGCCTTTAATGCCGGGCGCAGGCTCGCTTCAAATGGCTTACCAGGTAACAGGGTAACTTCCTCGTGCTCATGCCTGATTATAAGTTTTTTACCTTCAACCAGCATATATTTAACTGATTGCTGGTTGATATCTACTTCAAGAAGACAGCCCCTGTATATAATCCTGAAAGCCAGTCTTTTAAAGGCCTTCGGGATCACGGGCTTAAAAGTAAGAATTTTCCCGGTGTCGCGCATGCCTGCAAATCCATAAATAATGGCAAGCCACGTACCGCCCATTGTCGCTCCGTGTATCCCATCGGATACATTCCCGTTAACATCATCGATATCCATCCTGGCGGTTCGCATGAAATAGTAATAGCTTTCTTTTATCATACCAATTTCAGCCGCCTCAATACACTGGATGCAGGTAGAAAGTGAAGAATCCCCTGTCGTAAGAGGGTCATAATATCTGAAGTTACGCCATTTGTCCCATATCGGGAACCGGTGCCCGAGCAAAAACATGGCAAGCACTACATCCGGTTGCTTTAGAACCTGATGGCGGTATATGACAAGATAATGATAATTAAGAATAAGAGGAAATTTGTCTTTCGGAGTTGAGTCAAAATCCCATACCTTCCTATCTAAAAAACAGTCATCCTGCGGATGGATTCCAATTTCTTTATTATGGGGGATATACATCATTTCCGATGCCCTGCGCCACTTCGCTATTTCATCATCGGTAAGACCGATTCTTGTTGCTATATCCCTATAATCTTCCGGAAATTCCTTCCTGATGTAATCGGCAATTTCAGCTGCAAAGCCTAGATGTTCGGAAGCCATAGCATTGGTAAACATATTATTATTAACCATAACCGTATATTCATCGGGACCGGTTACCTCATTAATGCAAAATTTTCCCTCTTTCGAAGGAATATAGCTGCCAAGATCCTGCCATAAACGGGCTGTTTCAAAAATAATATCCGCGCCATTCTTCCTTAACCATTCCGTATCCCCTGTTGCTTCAAGATATTGCCGTATGCCATAGACAATATCAGCATTTATATGGTACTGAGCCGTGCTTGCTGGGAAATACGAAGAGCTTTCTTCTCCATTGATAGTCCTCCACGGGAAAAGCGCCCCTTTCTGGGACATCACCCGGGCTCTATCTCTTGCCTTGTCCAGGGTCCGGTACCTGAACTCCAGGAGCGAACGTGCAATTTCCGGGCTGGTATAGGTATAAAAAGGAAGCATATAAATTTCTGTATCCCAGAAATAATTCCCCTCGTAACCGTCGCCTGTAAGACCCTTTGCAGCAATACTACGAAGACCGTCATTGCTTGCCGCCTGGAGAAGGCTGAACATGCTAAATCTTACACCCTGCTGTATGGAATCATCCCCTTCAATCTGGATATCGAAGCGGTTCCAGAAACGGGAAAGATAATCTTCCTGCTCGGAAAGAAGGCTGCCATATCCCATACGTTTTCCATTATCAAGTTCGCGTTCAAGAGCATCTGAAAGCTGGTTTTCCGGGAGTTCTATACTTGTAAAATAACTGATATATTTGGTAAGAGTTAAAGAATCATTTTTCTCGCATCTGGTTTTGAAACTTAAAAGGGCGTTATCATGATTAATCTTGCTTGAGAATGCTATGTCATTTCCACCAGATAATTGATGGTCCACACCGCATATAACCGACAGGCCGCTCGACCTGGTTTTCTGGAGTAAAATAGCCCGGTTGTCCTGCACGATATTTTTTTCCGTTACAAGAATATTCCTGCCCATATTAACTGCTCTCCTGGGGTCACGCGAAGAAGTCCTTCTTTTGGTCCCCCCTTTTACGCCAGAAATCAGTACTACCTCAGCAGAGAAGTTTAAAGGCTTAACTGTATACTCAATAGCAGCAAGATGCAGGTGTGAAAATGACACAAGCCTTTTTATCTGTAGCTGCACCTGTTTCCCGGACTCTGATTCCCATTTTATTTCCCTTGCAAGGATGCCTTCCTTCATATAAAGCGTCCGCTCGTAGGACAGTATCCTGCCGGTTGAAAGGTCGAGGGATTCTCCATCTATTATTAAATCGATATTTTTTGCCTCAGGCACACATATCATAACCTGTTTCTTCCCGGGATAACCAAATGCCTTTTCCCCGTATTGTATTGGCATGGACTCATAAAACCCGTTAATGAATGTTGCCGACTTTACATTGCCAGACGTCTCTTCAAAGGTTCCACGAATACCTAAATATCCATTTGCCAGAGTAAATATTGTTTCATTGCGCTTAAGGAACTCCTTTCTGCAGCTCATTTCTCTGACTCGCCATGAGTCCGGGGGGTATATGGTTTTATTATGTTTCATACTACTACACCTTTATTATATTCTTTTTACATAATTGAATTCATTCATAATAATTTCTTTAAAATTACTGCGATCAGCATATACATCATATATTCTCATAATAATTATAATTCTCCAGTATTATCTCAATAATAATCCCTCAAAAAAATAAAATTTATAAAATATCTCCTCTTTTAAAATAATGTTATTTGCTTTTCCCGATTATCCCTTCACAGATCCTGCCAGAATCCCGCGGACAAAGTACCTCTGCAGGGAGAAGAACACGATTAAAGGCAGAAGCATCGATACGAACGCAGCTGCAGTAAGCAGGTGCCAGTTTTGGCCCATCGAGTTTATCAGGCTGCTCAGTCTCAATGTAAGCGGCGCAACATTTTCCGTCCCCCCAAGGTATATCAACGCTACAAGAAGGTCGTTCCATACCCATAGAAACTGGAAGATTATAAGAGATGATAACACGGGCACAGATAAGGGTAGAGCAAGGCGAAAGAAAGCAGTATGGTGTGACGCGCCATCCAGGGAAGCAGATTCAAAAATATCCCTTGGAATCGAACTGAAAAAGTTCCGCAATAGATATATGGCAAGAGGAAGGCCATATCCCGCATGCGCCAGCCATATCCCATGAAATGTCCCGGCAAGGCCCAGCCTATTATAAATTCTTAAAATAGGGATTAATGTCATCTGTATCGGAACAACAAGTAAGCCCACCACTACTATAAATAGTATCTGCCTTCCTGGGAATTCCATACAGGCAAAAGCATATGCCGCAAATGCCGCAATAGCTATAGTTAAGATTGTGGATGGAACGGTTATTATTAAACTATTGAAGAAAGCGCGCCCCATTCCGCTCGCAGTAATCACTTCAGTATAGTTTTCTAATGTGTACTGGCTGAAATCAAAAAAGTTGCCAAAAACTGTCCACCATCCTGACGATAAGACGTCATCCCTGCCCCTGAAAGAGCTCACGAAAAGGCCCAGTGACGGTATGATCCATATCACGCTAAAGGCTATTATGGTAAAATGCAACAGAGCCCGTGGAAAAAAGTTTATAAATTTTCTGTTCATCACAAAGATTCCTGCCCCCTAAATCTACGTATGTTAATTATGATTGCCGGAATTATCAGTAGTAACAAAATAACTGCAATGGCGCTTGCCCTCCCGAAGTTGTGGAATTGAAACATTTCCTTATACATCCTGTTCGCAATAACTTCCGTGTCAAACTGGCCATTCGTCATTACATAAACTATATCAAAGACCTTAAGCACATTAATTACCATCGTAGTAGCGACAACGGCAATCGTTGGTTTCATCAATGGTATGGTAATGCGCCAGAACACCTGTAACTCATTAGCCCCATCTATGCGCGCAGCTTCAGTGAGCTCCTTTGGTATGCCCTTGTAAGCTGCTGAAAGAATTACCATGCAAAACCCCACCCATATCCAGATACCTACATTAATTAAGGCAAAATTATTTGTTACCTTGTTAATAAGCCAGCCTACTGGCTCAAAATCCGGAAAATTACTTAGAAACGCATTTAATACCCCAATTTGAGGCGTATTCACAGGCCTGTATGAATATATGAACTTCCAGATTATACCTGCGCCCACGAAAGAAATTGCCATGGGTAAAAAAATTATCGATTTTACGATAGGTTCATAACGAACGCGGTCAAAAAGTACTGCAAAGATAAGGCCCAGCGAAACCGTAAATGCGGTAAATACAACCAGCCAAATAAAGTTATTCCTGAATGCAGTCAACATTGGCTTGCTATTGAAAGCGAATATATAATTACTCAAGCCAACAAAGTTCTCTGACCCTTCATCCAGAAAGCTAAGATACAATGTATTAACAATGGGATACAGCAGAAAAAAACCGAGTATCAATATTGCCGGCGCTATGTATATCCAGGGCCAGACATTTATTTTTTTAATAAATTTTTTCTTTCCATTCATATTATACTTATGCTCCCTTATCGTGACGGCTAAGGTTAAGACAATCCCCTCTAAAGTGGGATTGTCTTAACCTTTTTTAACCTTATCACAATTCAATATTCATCATATTAATAAGCATCTACAGCGCTGGTCTCAATTTCTTCAAGAACCGTATCGAGGTCTTCACCACTTACATAATCCAGAGTGCCTGTCCAGAATGAACCTGCGCCAACAGCTGCAGGCATCAGGTCGGAAGCGTCAAACCTAAATACTTCGGCACCTACTACCATTTCAGCCATTTTCTTTGTAAGTTCATCAGGATAAGAATCAAGGCTAACTGCTTTATTCGGTGAAATGAATCCACCGCCACGTCCAGCCCAGATTTCCTGTGGCTGAGCCGTAGCCAGGTATTTCATTAGTTCCCTTGCTTCAGGTGTATCGTTAAGCATAACTATCAAATCGGCTCCACCAAGGACTGGAACTCCGTATGATTCATCTATAGAAGGAAACGGGAAGAAATCATAATCAGTTCCTGCTTCAAGCCCTTCAGGGAAAAAGCCGGTTATGAAGCTTGCCTGGCGATGCATATAAGCGCCGGGTGTATCAGTAAATAATGGAGCAGCAGCATCTCCGAAATTAGTTGTAAGCGTTCCGGTGGTACCACCATACTGATACTCCTCATTACCTACTATCTCGCCAAATACTTCCCATGCATTTTTAACTGCATTATCTGTCCACGGTATTTCGTGGCTAACCCACTGGTCATATGTATCAGGTCCTGCGGTCCTTAGCATTATATCTTCAATCCAGTCAGTAGCAGGCCATCCACTTGCAGCGTCACTCTCAAAACCTATTGCCCATGGTGTACCGCCATCAGCTACTATCTGGTCAGATAACGCTATCAGCTCATCCCATGAAGCAGGCACTTCATACCCGCCACTGCTAAAAGCTGAAGGGCTGTACCAGATAAGACTTTTATTAGCAACCTTATAAAAGATACCATAGAGGGTACCTTCATAGCTTGCCAGATCCAGCCATGCCTGCGCATAATTCGTTTCTAGCTCACTCATGTCCATAAACTGGCTTATATCAACAGTTGCACCTTTACCAGCCAATTCATACATCTGTCCCGGGTTTGGGAGTATTGCGATGTCAGGAGGATTTCCTGCCTCTACCCTGGTAGTAAGAACTGCTGCAAGGTCTCTTGTACCTTCGAATGCCATCCCTATACCTGTTTGCTCTGTAAAAGGATAAACAGCCTCCTGAAAACTTGCCAGCTCTTCACCGCCCCATGTACCCAGAACCGTAACTGCTCCAGCTCCGGCTTTGTCTTCATCGCCAGCATCCGTATCGGTGTCTGCGTCAGCATCTGCGTCAGCATCTGCATCGGCATCTGCGTCAGCTGCTTCTACCTGGTCACCATCTGTTGTATCTTTACAGCCATACAATGAAAAAGATACTATCATTGATAGGCTCATTACTAAAACTAATATCCATAATAATGATTTTTTCACTTCTAAATCCTTTCCTTAAAAATATCAATCTTTTAAATCAAATAATATATGCCCTATACCACCCCCTTGCTTTACTTTTCATATTAACTCTGATAAATTTCTTTTGAGATTTGTTTGGGTTACAACCTAATATAACAAGATTATATTAGCCATCCTGAGCAAATCTCTTTTTTAAACATCCATCACCTCCTAAATATTTATTAATCATTTAAATTTATACAACATTACATCCACAGGATTTCCTTACTACCAGATCTGTATCTAAAATAATCTCCTTACTTTTAACTTCGTTTTTTTCGATAATATCTATAATAAGACTGGCTACATTTTTCCCGATTTCAAAAGCAGGTAAGTTTACCGTTGTTAGTGGAGGATCCACATATTTAGACATATCGACATTATCGAATCCCACCAGCGCTATATCTTCAGGTATCCTGATTCCTTTTTCCTTTATAGCGCCCATAGCTCCAAAAGCTACTACGTCAGACGCAACAAAAACAGCCGTTGGCATATTTTTTGAGGATAATAATTTCCGCATAACTTCATAGCCGCTCTGTGGTGTAAAATTTCCTATACCTACAAGTTCCCTGTCATATTTTATGGAGTTCTCACTCAGTGCTTCCCTGTAACCCTGCAGACGAAACTTACTTGCAGTGTAGTTAAGTGGCGCATTAGTAATCATCGCGATTCTTTTATGTCCATGCTGTAAGATTAAGTGCGACACTATTTCTTTTGCCGCCTTTACATTGTCTATATCGGAACAACTAAAATTGCCTTTTTCTATCTGCCCCATTAATACTATTGGGAAATCTTCATTTTTCAGTCTTACCAGATCCTCGTCGTTCGATCTAGGACCCGACAGAATTATCCCATCTATTCTCTTTTCCCTTGCCAGCTGGTAATAGGTGCTCTTGCCTTCTGATTCTCCAATATACTGGAAAAGAATTTTATAATCTTTCTCCAGGGTAATCTCGCTTACGCCAAGGAGAACCTGCGGGATAAGGACATCGGAGAATATATTTCTCAGCTGCTGGCAGAAAACAAGACCTATGGTTTTCGTTTTCCCCTTAACAAGACTTTTCGCTATAGCGTGAGGGCTGTAATCTAACTTATTGGTTATGTCCATGACTTTTTTCCGAGTGGCCTCAGAAATTTTCATTTCTTTCCGGTCATTGAGCACAAATGACACTGTGGTTCTTGATACTTTTGCCATTCTTGCTATATCTTCCATACTGATATGTTTTTTCATTAGAATATTTTAGATTAAGCTGACAAAATAACTAACACGATTTAGTTAACGTGTAATATAATTTAACTCAAAAAAAATCTTTTGTCAATGCATATTAATAAAGCAGTAATTTTCAGGGATTTTTTTAAAAAAATAAATTAAATAAAATAAACAGGGCGATTTT
>CAYVWW010000036.1:0-8860 GCA_964455605.1 uncultured Actinomycetota bacterium
TTCTTTTTTAACAGCCATTTTTTTATTATCTTTAACAGCTTTTTTGGATAATGATATTTTTTTTGTTTCTTCTTTTTTTGATGAAGTTTTTTTAATTGCGCTGCCTGTACTCTTAGCCGGGCTTGCTTTAACTTTATCTCCTGCGCCAGTCTTCTTCTTTAGTGTTTCTTTATTTTTTAATGCAGCCTTTTTTTTGCCAGAATCTTTATTCGCTACAGATGAGTTTTTTTCCGTGGAAACCTGTTTGCCACTCTTTTTCCCAACAGCCATGGCCTTTGCAGTCTTGCCTTCTTCTTTTACTGCTTTAGCTTTTTTGGCACCGGATTTTTTATCTTTTTCTAATTCTATTTCTTTAGTTTCTTTCTTTTTAACGCTCATAATCACTCTTGTATTGCTATCACATCCTAATTAATATACATTCAAAAAAGTAAATTTATTATATATTTTAATCTTAATTAAAAAGCTACTTGCCAGTTTTAGGGCTTTCTTCTTTATCTTTCAGTCTCTTTTTCCTGGCCTCATCAAGCTCTTCTTCAAACTGACTTTCACTCTTTACATCAATTTTCCAACCGGTCAGCTTTGCAGCCAGTCTTGCATTCTGACCCTCTCTTCCAATTGCCAGCGAAAGCTGGTCACTTGAAACCACAACAAGTGCAAAATTATTTTCCTCATCCGTAAGCACCTTCAAGACCCTTGCAGGGCTAAGTGAATTTTTTATAAAAGATACGATATCATCGCTGAACTCAACTATATCTATCTTTTCTCCGCCAAGTTCATCAACGACCATTCTAACTCTTGAGCCTTTTGGACCAACGCAAGCACCTACCGGGTCTACATTATCCTCGTTTGAGCTAACAGCAATTTTAGTTCTATAACCTGCCTCCCTGGCAATGCTTTTTATATCTACCACTCCTTCATAAATTTCAGGCACTTCAAGTTCAAAAAGCCTCCTTATAAGACCCGTATGCGTACGAGATACTATTACCTGTGGACCTTTAGTCGTTTTTCTTACATCCGAAATATAACATTTTATCCTTTCCCCGTGTCTGTAACTCTCACCGGGAACCTGTTCGTAGGGAGGAAGCAACGCTTCTACCCTGCCCAGGTCTACCAGTGTAAACCTCGCATCGCTTTGCTGTATAATTCCGGTTACCATATCGCCTACCCTATCCTTGAATTCATCGTACATGACCTCGCGTTCCGCTTCTTTTATCCTCTGCCTTATTACCTGCTTCGCCGTCTGGGCAGCTATCCTCCCAAAATTATCTGGCGTAACTTCAACCTCGTTATTCTCAACAGCATCCTCACCTGTTTCATTCTCGCCTTCACCCTTCTCAAGGATTTTGAACACTTTTATCTCACCTGTTTTCATATCTATATCTACCCTGCAGTCAAATTCTGCCTTATAATTCTTCTTATAGGCAGAAGCAAATGCAACTTTAAGTGCATCAACAAGAGTATCCAGCTTTATACCCTTTTCTTTTTCTAATTCGACCAATGCTGTTATTAATTTTTTATTCAACGCAATCACCTGTTTATAATAGAATTAAATTAAAAAATAGTGGGCTTGGCCCACTATTTTCTTCTACTACTCACATAAAATTTCTATAAGAGTATATCACAATTTAAAAAAAATAAATACAATTAAGCATTGCGCTTTCTGAAAAAATTTTAAAGAAAGCAGAAGCAAAAATAGACAGATTTTACGCCAATAAAAGAGTTAATTATTAAATAATGAAACCCAATCTTAAAAACTTCTTAAAAGGTACTTCAGGTTTGTGTAACGGTCTTCGACGATATTCCTGTTTACCGCCATGCCTATCGCTTTCTTGCTGCCAACTATTACAGCCAGCTCTCTCGCCCTTGTAATCGCCGTATAGAGTAGATTCCTCTGTAGAAGCATATAATGAGAAGTAAGGAGGGGCACTATGACACACTTAAATTCGGAACCCTGAGACTTGTGAATGGATATCGCATAAGATAGGCTTATCTCATCAAGCTCAAAAAAATTATAATTGACATTTTTACCATCGAAATTTACCACCACTTCTTCCGTTCCGTAATCTATGCTACCAATAATGCCTATATCTCCATTGTAGACATCTTTTTCGTAATTATTCTTTAGTTGTATGACTTTATCATTCTGCCTGAATTCTATGGAATCCCTGAGAATTTTACGTCCATCCGGATTTAAGATGTCCTGGATTCTTGAATTTAAATTACTTACGCCAACAACCCCTTTATTTGTAGGAACAAGAACCTGTATGTCAAAAAGAGGATTATAATTAAAACTGCCGGGTATTCTAACCGTTAATAAGTCGAGTATGATTTTTACTACTTCCTCGGGTTCATTTTTTTCTATAAAGAAAAAGTCATTATTTTTTGGCTTGCCTATAAACGGGAACTGGCCGTCTCTAACTTTATGAGCATTATATATTATTAGGCTTTCGCTTTCCTGCCGGTATATTTTTTTAAGCTCTATTACGGGAACCACGCCGGAACTTATCATATCTTTTAAAACATTGCCAGGCCCTACCGAAGGCAACTGGTCCGTATCTCCCACGAAAATGATTTTAGTTTCATCTCTTATGGCAGAAAGCATATCCCTCATAAGCCTTATATCTATCATTGAAGCTTCGTCGATAATTAAAATATCGACTTCGATTGGTTCTTTTTCATTTCTGGCAAATTTATTTAACTTCGGGTTATAGTGTAACAATCTATGGATTGTTTTTGCTTCTATGCCAGTAGTTTCATACAGCCTTTTTGATGCTCTTCCGGTAGGAGCTCCCAGCTTAACTCTTTTATTTTTAAATAATTTAATAATAAATTTTAGTATCGTGCTTTTTCCCGTTCCGGGACTCCCTGTTATAACAAGCATTTTTTCGGTTAACGCTTTCTCTATGGCTTTTACCTGTATGGGGTCCAGTGTTATTCTCGTCTCTTCCGAAAGCTTCTTTATTAAACCGGCTGCATTACTTCCAGCTTTTTCTTTTACACCAGCTGAATCATGGTTATTTAAAATCTCCATTATCCTTTTACAAACGAACTTTTCTGCTTCATATATCCCTGTTAGATATACTTTTTCATCACCATCCCTTATAATCGTTACCTTTTTTTCTTTCTCCAGTTCTTCAAGCGCATTTTTTATATTGCTTATTTCGGTGTCCAGAAAGTTTTCCAGTATCTCTAACAGGTCCTGGTATGGGTAATAACAGTGTCCCGATCCTTCTGCTTCGTTCAATATGTGTATTACCCCTGCCTTTATCCTGAAAATTGAATCTTTTTTTATGCCCATCCTTAATGCGATTTTATCCGAGCTTTTAAACCCGACTCCGAATATATCCTCTGAAAGCTTATACGGATTAGATTTGATTATATTAACGGAACTATCCCCATAGTTGTTATAAATTTTCATCGCAAGGTTACTGCTTATTCCGATTGATTGTAAAAAAATCATGATATCTCTTATGCCCCTGTGTTTTTTCCAGGACTGTTTAATAAAATCAATCTTTTTTATTCCAATGCCCTCTACTTCTACCAATCTTTCGGGTTCGTCGTCCATCACCTTTAAGGTCTCGAGTTTAAAATGCGAAACTATCCTATCTGCCATTACCGGACCTATACCTTTTATAAGACCTGAGCCAAGATAACTTTTTATACCTTTAACTGTAGCGGGTTCAGTAGTTTTGATATCTTCTATTTCGAACTGCCGTCCATAATTCTTATTTGAAACCCACCTTCCTTCTACTTCCAGTCTTTCTCCTCTTTTAAGCTCGAAGGTACTTCCAACTATGGTTACGGTATCGCCTTCTTCCGTCTTTAACTTGCCTACCATGAAGCCTGTTTCATTACTTTTAAAAATGATTTTTTCCAGGACACCTTTTATTATGTCGTTGCCGGTTTCCATGCTAAGATTTTTCGGGGTTATTTAAAAATTTATTTTTATTTATAAATTCAGGAATTGAATCTACTTTAATCTCTATCTTTTCTCCAGTTTTCCTATACTCAACATCTATCATTTGCTTATCAATAAAATTCTTCCCTATAATGAACTTCACCGGTATACCTAACAAATCAGAATCCCTGAATTTTATCCCTGCGCTTATATCCCTATCGTCATAAAGAACTTCCAGGCCCATCTCCTGCAACTTTCCATAAATTTCATCCCCTGCTTCAGATAGTCTGCTGTTCTTTCCAGTCGTTGTAATAATATTTATCATGTAAGGAGCTATCGAATCCGGCCATATTATTCCTTTATCATCATGTAATTGTTCTATTGCCGCAGCCATTATCCTGCTCACCCCTATGCCGTAGCACCCCATAATCATCGGCTTTAGCTTTCCATCTTTATCCAGGAAATTTGCATCCAGCTTTTTGCTATATTTATGGCCTAATTTAAATATATGCCCGACTTCTATACCCTTCTCGAATCGTAGTTTTCCTCCGCAGTCCGGGCAGCTATCGCCCTGAACGGGATAAGAGAAGTCACCCCAGTACTCTACTTTAAAATCTCTGGGATAATTAACATTCATCAGGTGAAAGTCTTTTTTATTTGCCCCGGTTACAAAATTCTTTAATCCTTTTACCGAGTTATCAGCAAATAGTTCTATACCGGTATCAATTCCGACCGGACCTACATGCCCCATAACCAGATTTCCAGTTTTCTTATTTTTTTCAAGAAGACTTAAGCTTTTTTTTAAATAACCTTCCGCTTTCTTTAAATTTAACTCCCTGTCCCCTCTTATCAGAAAAGTATATATCTTTCCATCTTCATCATTTAAAACCATAGCTTTTAAAATCTTCCTGTTTTCTACTTTTAAAAAATCGGCAATCTCTTCGACACTGGTTAACCCGGGAGTATTGACTTCCTTTAAGGGTTCAATAACATCCGTTTCCCCTGTTTCATTTTTATTCTCATCTTCAGTATTTGAAGGATTAGACTTAGACATTTCGTAGTTTTCCGAGTAACCACATTCAGGACAAAAAACAATTTTCTCCTCACCATTCTCAGCCAGAACTATAAATTCATGCGAAACATCTCCTCCGATCAACCCCGTATCGGCTGAAACTACCCTGTATTCAAGGCCAATTCTTTCCAGTATCCTGCAATATGCGTCGTGCATCTTATTATAGATTGCATCCAGGTCGCTATCGTTTGCAGAAAAACTATATGCGTCTTTCATTATGAATTCTCTTGCCCTAAGCAATCCGTACCTTGGCCTTATCTCATCCCTGAATTTAACCTGTATTTGATAAAGGTTTACAGGTAAATCCTTGTATGACTTTATGTCCATGCATGCCAGATAAGTTATTAGCTCTTCGTGGGTAGGACCCATACAGAAATCCCTTTTGTTTCTATCTTTCAACCTGAATAATTCCGGACCGTATTCATTCCATCTCCCTGTTTTTTCCCACAGCGTGGACGGCTGCAGTACAGGCAACAATAACTCTATTGCGCCGGCATTGTTCATCTCCTGCCTGACTATATTTTCAATTTTTCTCAGCACTTTAAGGCCCATTGGTAAAAAAGAATAAACGCCTGAAGCAATCTTCCTGATAAGACCCGCCTTTAAAGAAAGTGAATGACTCGGTATTTCTGTATCGCTCGGGTATTCTTTTAAAGTTGGCACAAAAAATTCAGATAATCTCAATGCTGGCTCCTTTAATTAAATAATTTTCTCAAGTTCCTGCTCAAAAGCACTGATAGCAATATCCTTACCTACTCTCTTGATTACCCTGCCTTTTAAAAAAATAGCTGCCTTTTTATTACCAAAAGCTATTCCCAGGTCCGCGTCTTTAGCTTCTCCTGGCCCATTAACAATACACCCCATTATTGCTACCTTCAAATTCTTTTTAACTCCTGAAGTTATTTTTTCAACCTCACTAACGAGATTATAAAAATCCCCCGTAGTTCTACCGCAGGTTGGACAGGACACTATATTTACTCCTACTTTTCTTAAACCAAGGCTGCTGAGAATTATATATCCTGCATCTATTTCATCAACAGATTTCGCAGTTAATGAAACCCTTATCGTATCCCCTATGCCTTTTGATAATAAAATTCCCATTCCCACCGAAGACTTTATGCTCCCACTGAAAGCAGGCCCGGCTTCCGTAACACCCAGATGTAATGGATAGTCGACTTTTTCAGATATGGCCTCATAAACATTTATAGTATCGAGGACGGATGATGCTTTCGTTGATATTTTAAAATTATAGAATTTCAAATCTTCCAGAAGCCCTATATATTCAAGCGTGCTTTCAATCATAGATTCTGCTATATTACCATTATTCTTTCTTAACACTTTTTTATCTATCGAACCGGAATTTATCCCCACCCTTAACGCAACACCTTTACTCCTGGCTTTACTTATAACCTCTGCGACTCTCTCGCGACCACCTATATTTCCCGGGTTTATCCTTATACAATCAACCCCCGCATCCATACTATCCAGGGCAAGACGGTAATCGAAATGAATGTCTGCAACCAGTGGTATTTTAAAAATCTTCTCATCAATTAGCTTTTTAAGGAAGTAGACTGATTTTTTATCAGGCACTGCAACTCTTACCAGTTCGCACCCGTGCTTTATCAGTTCCTTTACCTCTTTCCTCATGCCTTCAAGGTCTTCAAGCTTTGACTTGGTCATTGACTGGACGACTATAGGATTATCCCCTCCTATCTTTATATTTCCGACCTTTATGGTTCTTGTTTTTCTCCTCTTTATTTCCATAAAAATTTGTCTTTATAAATTAATTATATTAAAAGGGTTTGCAATATCGAGAACGAGAGCTACAAGAAGTACGCATACCAGAACAGCCATCCCGGCATAGTTAAAAGACTCGATAACTTTCTGAGGTACAGGTCTCCTTCTTATAGATTCTATTATAATAAAAAGAATATTCCCACCATCCAGAGGAAGAATAGGTATCATGTTTCCATAACCTATTAAAATTGATATAAAAGCAATAAAAAAAATAAAATCTTTAGCCCCTATGGAAGCCGTCTGCTGGAACACATTTAATATTCCTACCGGTGAAACAGGCCTTGCATCACTTAGAGGTATTTTCCCTGAAAATAGCATTCCTAATGCTTCAACATAAGTTACGGTTATATCCCATACCATCCTGAAACTTTCTCCTATTATTCCAAAGAATCCATAACTTTTAATCGTATAAACAGGGCTAAATGATTGGTATGGAGCTATACCCAGATATCCTTCCCCACTTCTCTCAGCCAGTACCGCTTTTATCTCCAGTATATCGCCCTTGCGCAATACCGAATATGTTACTTCCCTGCCAGGATTTTTCTCGGTAAGAGTAACAAAATCATTCCAGCTTTCAATTGCTTCTCCCTCCATAGAAACTATTTCATCTCCTATCTCAATATCAGTCATACTGGCAGGCGAACCCGGTTCTATATATTCTACTCTGGTCGTTGGTGCAGAAAAACATAAAAAAATCCCTGTTAGCAGCAGTGCGAAAATTATATTAAAAAAAGTCCCCCCTGCTGAGATTATAATCTTTTTATATGCCGGCTTACTGTGAAATGCTTTATCTTTCATACGCGAAGGGATATGTTCGCTTCTATTCATGCCAAGTAACTTATTGTATCCTCCAAAGAGTGCCGCTCTTACTCCGTAAGCCGTGCCTTTTTTATCCATAAATTTAAAAAGTTTCGGGCCAAATCCAATAGAAAATTCCTCGACATGAACCCCACTTAATTTTGCCATCGTAAAATGGCCCAGTTCATGAACTATTACAATCATTGAAAGAGCAATTAACGAAAATATATATTGTATTACGAGGTTTACAACATCCATGATAAATCACACCCTGCCAAATCTTCTATTTCTCTGCTGATAATAGTATACAGCTTTAAGCAAGTCTTTCTTACTGAAGTCGGGCCAGAGTTTTTTAATAAAGTAAAATTCACTATATGCCAGCTGCCATAATAAAAAATTACTTAACCTGTACTCGCCACTGGTCCTGATTAATAAATCCGGGTCAGGACATCCACTGGTATATAAAAAATTATTAAAACCGTCTTCGTCCAGTTTCTCAATATCTATGTTACCTTTAGCTGCCTGGCTACATATTTCTCTGGCAGCATCTACAATTTCCTTTCTGGAGCCGTAATTAAAAGCTATATTAAACAAAAGTTTATCATTTTTTCCGGTCTTTTCTTCCGCGTTCTCAAAAGCCTCCAATACATCCCGGGGCACTTCCTTTCTGGAGCCAATCAATCTAACCCTTACACCATTTTTATTTAACAAATCCAGTTCGCTCCTTAATGATTCTAAAAAAAGTTCCATCAAAAAATCTACTTCTTCTACTGGCCTCTTCCAGTTTTCACTTGAAAATGAATAAACGGTTAAATACCTTATGCCGAGCCCTATGCATGTAGTTAAAATTCCTTTAAGGACCTCGACGCCAACTTTATGCCCGGCAGAACGTGGTAAATTTCTCTTCATGGCCCATCTTCCATTCCCATCCATTATTATTGCCACATGAACCGGAATCTTATTTTTTCTTAATGCTTCTACAGCAGGAGTTTTTATAGCGGAAAAAATAGAAGAAAATAAGTTCAAATCGCCTTCTACCTACACTTCCATAATTTCTTTTTCCTTCTGGTCAAGGGAATCATTTACCTTCTCTATAAACTCGTCTGTGGTATTCTGGACTTCCTTCTGATACTTTATCAGGTCATCCTCTGTTATCTTGCTATCACTTTCCAGATTTTTATATTCATCATTTATTTCTCTTCTAATATTTCTTATCGCAATCCTACCATCTTCAGCAACTTTTTTGGCCAGTTTAACAAGATCCTTTCTTCTTTCCTCGTTCAGAGGCGGCAAGT
>CAYVWW010000037.1:0-8827 GCA_964455605.1 uncultured Actinomycetota bacterium
ACCCCGGTATTATCCCACGCAGTTGTCGACAGGAAAGCCGACCTTGGAATAATGCTTACCGCGAGCCATAATCCTTATTATTATAATGGCTATAAGATAAAAGGGCCATTTGGCGGTTCCGCTACTATGGATATAATCACGGAAGTAGAAAAGGAAGTAAACGAAGCAGTAGAAAATATCCAGGAATATGAAAAGTCCACCGGGGGCACTGAGATTGGGGACGGGAATGAAATAAAAAGAGTTGATTTTTTAACTGGTTACATCAAGGATATATTAAGCCAGGTAGACACGGGCATTATAAGCGGTTTTGAATTTCCGCTTCTGCTTGAGCCAATGTATGGCTCATCCCAGGGGATATTTAAAGATATCCTTGAAAAGAAATTAAATGCTTCTAATATTACCGAAATACATTCGATATTCAATCCTTCTTTTGGTGGAATAAATCCTGAACCCATAGGGGATAACCTTAATGAGGCGAGGGAGGTTTTAAAAAATAAGAATTGCAAGATGGCTATTTGCCTGGATGGCGATGGCGACAGGATTGCTGCGCTGGGCGAGGATGGAAATTATATAAGTTCGCACCATCTTTATTCAATTTTTTTATGGTATCTCGCGCATGTTAAAGAAATGAAGGGGAAGGTTATAAAATCTGTAAATCTTACGTCTACTATAGATAAAATATGTGCAAAGTATAATCTTGAAATGGTAACCACTCCTGTCGGCTTTAAATATATAGGGGAGGAAATTCTTAAAGGCGGAGTTATCATGGGTGGTGAAGAAAGCGGAGGTCTCTGGGCGGGCGGCAGATTGCCTGAAAGAGACGGGATGCTAATGGGGCTAAAGCTTCTTGAAATAGTTTGCAGTCTGGGTAAGACTTTAAACCAGGTTCTTGATGAGATTTATAGTGAATTTGGCTACTTCGTGTTTGATAGAACTGATTATGAGGTTAGTTTGAGGCAGAAGCGGAGCTTGAAGTCTATTATGGAAAAAGGAATACCCAAAGAATTGGGGAAAGAAGGAGTTAAAGAAGTCATAACTATAGATGGATATAAATATATTATGGAAAATGGCGGATGGATAATGATAAGATTGTCAGGCACTGAATCGGTAGTTAGAGTTTATACTGAAGGTGAAAGCAAGGAAAGGACAGATTACCTTCAGGGTCTGGGCAAAAAAGTAATAGATGGAGCTTCGCAGATAAAATAATTTTTAAATAATCGCAATATTTCAATTGGAAAGAAGAAGGAGATTGTCATGAATATTCTGGATGACCTGGAAAAGATCAGGGAAATCGATAAGAGCAAAATACTTGAGGTAGAGGAAAAATTTTATGAGCAGCTGGTTGATGCGAAGGCAATCATGGATAGGGCTGATCTTGGGAGTCTAAAAGGTAAAAGTTATTCGGGAGTTGTTTTCTCAGGTATGGGTGGTTCAGGATTTGCCGGCGATATCGTAAAAGCCCTGGTTAAAGATAATATTGATATACCTGTCGAAGTTGTAAAGGGATATAGTCTTCCCTCATATATAAAAAGGGGCTGGCTCGTTATTCCCATAAGTTACTCCGGAAACACGGAAGAAACAGTTTCTACGACTAACCAGGCACTGGAGAGGGGATGCGAGGTCATTATTATCTGTTCCGGCGGAGAGCTTGAAAAAATCGGTAAGGATAATGGTAAAACCGTTATAAAGATACCTTCGGGATTGCAGCCGAGGGGCGCAGCGGGCTATCTGTTCTTACCACCCTATCTTATGGTAAATTATCTTGGTTTGGCTAATATACCTTCCAGCGATGTTGATGAGGCTTTAAATCTTGTGAAAGAAAAGGCAGCCCTTTACGGAAGGGAAGTTGGAATTGATAAAAACCCTGCAAAGAAACTGGCTCTGGAAATTTCAGATAATCTACCCATAGTATATGGTACTGAAGGAATTCTTAGTATAATCGCTTACAGGTTAAAATGTGAAATAAATGAAAACTCTAAAACTCCCTGCTGGTGGAATGAATTTCCGGAATTAAACCACAATGAAACTGTAGGATGGGAAAGGTTGAAGGAAATTACGGGTAAATTCGTAGTGATTGCCCTGAGGGAAGAAGACGAATGGATAAGAATGAAAACCCGTATTGAAATAACCTTAAAATTAATAAAGGAAAATGTTAAGAGCATAATAATGTTACCTGTTGAGGGAAAATCAAAACTGGCAAGAGTGCTGTCAACGATGTATCTGGGGGATATAGCAAGCGTTTACCTTGCTTTGCTCTACGAAATTGACCCCAGTCCGGTAGTGAAGATAGAATCACTAAAGGCTGAACTTAAAAAATTATAAAAAAAGTTGATTAGTTAAAATTAGGCAGAAAAGTGCCTGGGAAGGATAGTTTAATGGAATATGATGTAAAGGATATAAATCTGGCAAGCAAGGGTAAGGATAAGATAGAATGGGCGGCAATAGAAATGCCTGTATTGAGGGGCATAAGAGAGGATTTTTCAAAGAAAAAACCGCTTAAGGGTTTGAATGTGGGGGCATGCCTGCATGTTACTTCAGAAACAGCCAATCTCATGATTACCCTGAAAGAGGGAGGGGCAAATGTGGCATTAACGGCGTCAAATCCGCTCAGTACCCAGGACGATGTTGCAGCTTCTCTCGTAAAAAATTATGGGATAAAAGTGTTTGCCATAAAAGGTGAGGATAATGAAACTTATTACAGGCATATAAACAGTGTTCTTGATATCGGGCCCCGGGTAACGATGGATGATGGGGCAGACTTGATTTCTACGACACATAGCAAAAGAAGGGAATTGCTTGATAATGTATATGGCGGAACGGAAGAAACTACGACAGGAGTTATAAGGTTAAAGAGTATGGAAAAAAAGGGTGTCCTGCAATATCCAATCATTGCCGTGAATGATGCGAAGACGAAGCACCTGTTTGACAATCGCTATGGAACAGGCCAGAGCACCATTGATGGGATTTTAAGGGCTACAAACATTCTGCTTGCAGGAAAGAAATTCGTGGTTGGAGGTTATGGCTGGTGCGGTAAGGGAGTAGCCATGAGGGCAAAAGGCATGGGTGCTATAGTGATAGTTCTTGAAGTGGACCCCCTGAGGGCGCTGGAAGCGAGATTGGATGGATTCGATGTTATGAGTTCTCTTGAGGCGGCAAAAGTAGGGGATATATTCCTTTCAGTTGCCGGCGATATGAATGTAATAGGAGAGCCAATACTTAAAAACTGTAAAGACAATGCAATTGTTGGAAATTCAGGGCATTTTGATGTTGAAATTGATTTGAAATACCTTAAGAAAAATAGCAAGTCAAAAAGGGAAGTAAGGCCTTTTGTAGAAGAGTATCTTATGAAGGACGGCAGGAGGATAAATGTGCTTGCCGAAGGCAGGCTGGTAAACCTCAGTGCGGCTGAGGGGCATCCCGCAAGCGTAATGGATATGAGTTTTGCAAACCAGGCTTTAAGTGCGGAGTATATCTTTAAGAACAGCAAAAAAATCTTAAAGAAGGTTTATCCTGTTCCTGAGAAGATTGATAGAAAGATAGCTGAATTAAAGCTTAAGAGTATGGGGGTTAAGATAGATAAATTAACCAGAGAGCAGGAGGAGTATCTTAATTCATGGGAGATGGGCACCTAGATAATACTTTCAAGGGAGAAGGTAAAATATATACTCTTAAATGGATAGATAATGCTTTAGAACTTATAGACCAGAGAAAGCTCCCTTTTAAGGAAACATATGTTAAATGCAGCTCCGTTAATTGTGTTGCCAGAGCCATAAAAGATATGGTTGTAAGGGGAGCGCCGGCAATAGGGGTTGCTGCTGCTTACGGAGTCGCGCTGGCGGCACTGGAATTTACAGGTGACGACAGGGATGAATTTATGATTCACCTGGATAAAGCCATTAAAATCCTTTCCGGAACAAGGCCCACGGCTGTAAACCTTTTCTGGGCACTGGACAGGATGAAAAAAGTGCTGGCTGGCAGTAAAGAGCTAACGGTTAATGAAATGAGGGGAAGGATAATAAAGGAAGCAACTGATATCCAGAAAGATGACCTCGAGATAAATTACAGGATTGGCAGGAACGGAATGGAAGCTCTTGCCGGGGCAGGCAGCAATTTAAGGATTCTCACGCACTGTAACGCTGGCGCCCTTGCCACATCAGGCTACGGCACTGCCCTTGGCGTGGTAAGAGATTTGATGGCAAGTGGCAAACTATCCCATGTAATAGTGGATGAAACCAGGCCTTTCCTGCAGGGAGCGAGGTTGACCTCATGGGAACTCTACAGGGAGGAAATTCCATTTTTTATAATATCCGATAATATGGCAGCATATTTTATGTCCAGGGGTGAAGTTGATGCAGTTTTGGTTGGCGCTGATAGGATAGCCCTCAACGGAGATACTGCCAACAAGATAGGAACTCTGGGGCTTTCGATTCTTGCCGGTTTTTATAAGATTCCCTTTTATATCGCCGCTCCTCTTTCTACGATTGATATAAAGATAGAAAGCGGGGATAATATACCAATAGAACAGAGGGATGATAAGGAAGTAAGGGAAATACTTGGTAATTCAATAATCCCGGGTTTTATGCCTGTAGCAAATCCTGCTTTTGATATAACCCCGGGTGGTAACATAACGGCGATAATAACGGAAGAAGGAGTAGTATACCCGCCCTACGAAAATAACATTATCAAGATTTTTAAGCATAAGAGCTAAAAATAGAAAGTGGTGTTAGAACCGCATGAAAGTTAACAGGGCAATGATTATGTCAGCCGGTCTCGGGACGAGGCTAAGGCCGCTTACTGACCTTATATCAAAGCCAATGGCCCCAATAGTTAACAGGCCGGTTATGGAGCATATAGTAAGGCTTCTGGCAAAACATGGTTTCATCGAAATAAACAGCAATCTACACTGGTATCCCGATGTTATAAGGGATTATTTCGGCGACGGTTCGAAGTGGGGTGTTAGGATATCTTATTCATACGAAGAAAAACTTCTTGGAACCGCAGGCGGGGTGAACAATGTCAGGGAATTTTTTGGTAATAAGACATTCCTGGTCGTAAGCGGCGATTCTTTAACCGATATTGACTTAACCGATGTGCTTAATTTTCATAAAAAAAAGGGAGGAGTTGCCACGCTTGTCCTGACGAAAGTTGAGGATACGTCCCAGTATGGTGTGGTAATTTTAGATGGGGATGGAAGGATAAAGGGATTTCAGGAGAAACCCCTGAGCGGGGAGGCAATGTCAAACCTGGCAAACAGCGGGATATATTTTTTTGAACCGGAGATATTTGATTTTATGCCAGACAGGGGTAAATTCTGTGATTTTGGAAAGACTGTTTTCCCGGGCCTTTTAAAGAAAAGTATTGAATATTACGGATACAGTAATAAACAGTACTGGAATGATGTGGGCAGTCTTGATGATTACCAGCAGGGCAATTTTGATGCGCTTGAAGGCAGGGTTAATGTCGAGATTCCCGGCAAGAAAATAAAAGAAGGTGTCTGGGTAGGTAAGAACTGCAAAATCCAGGAGGGGGTAATAATAATTCCGCCGGTATGCATTGGTGACAACTGTACGATAAAAAAGGGTGCGAAGCTTTATGGACCAATAATTCTGGGTAATAATACGGTCGTGGATGAAAGGGCGGTATTATACAGGGGAATAAAATGGGGTAGCGGCTATATAGGTAAGGATGCTTCTTTAATTGGCGCTATTACAGGGTATAATTCGGAAATAAAGAACAATGCTTCCGTTCTTGAAAAAGCGGTTATTGGCTCAAGAAGCATTATTAAAGATGGTATCAAGATTCACCCCAGCGTGAAAATTATGTCCGATAGAATAATAGATATTGATACGGAAAAAACAGAAAAATATTAACATTAAAAGTTTTTTAGATATTTTAAAAGATATTGTCGCCCCACCGCGGTGCGCTGTTTGCGGCAATATCGAACCAGCATTACTCTGCAATCAATGTTTATCAGATATTGGAAAAATAGGAGATAACGTATGCAGCTATTGCGGCAGGCCTTTGCTTGCTGATGAGGTAAGCAGCGGCATATGCAATTTTTGCAGGATGGAAGATTTTAATTTTTACAGGCACAGGAGCTTTGCAGTTTATAGTGGAGGGATAAGAGAAATAATAAAAAAGTATAAATATGGCAGGATATATTCTTTAAAAGAAATTATCAGCATTTTTATGGCGGAGACGTATTTTAAGAATTACAAAGATGAAAAAATAGACTATCTTGAGACAGTTCCGGGGAAACATATGGAAATGGTTTGTAAATCATTATCAGGGTTAATTAAAATTCCATTTATTGGTAATATAATAAGAGTAAGGAAAATTTTAAGACAGCAGGGCCTTGATTTTATACAGAGAAAAAATAATATAAGGGGTGCTTTTAAAGTCAGGGATTGCCTGAAATATTATGGTAAGAATATACTGCTGGTGGATGATGTCTGGACTACCGGGAGTACGTTAATGGAGGTTTCGAATATTTTAAGAAGTGCAGGCGCAAATAAGATTTATTTATTAACTTTAGCAAGGGGGACAAGATAGAAACGTCCAGATTAAAAGGAACGGTAAAATGGTTTAGCCCGGAGAACGGGTTCGGCTTTATAGCTACGGAATCAGTTGATAACGGAGACATTTTTGTCCGGTATTCTTCAATACAGATGGATGGTTTCAAGTTGCTTGCGGCGGGCCAGAAGGTGGAGTTTGAACTGGATAAAGACGAAAGGGGCAATATAGCAAAGAAAGTGGTAGTGATAGATTAATGCATGATATGCAGGCCTTGCAGGAGGCAAATTTTTGTTGTTAATTTTTAATAGAATTAAAATAATTCTGAGAACAGGAGGATAAAATGGAAGAACTAATAGTAAAGAGCAAAAATATAGAGTTGAGTGACGAAATCCGCAGCTATGGTGATAAAAAGATTAAAAATAAAATAACCAGGATTTTAGATAAGGTGACAAAGATGGAGCTAAAGCTTACATTTGAAAAAAATCCAAGGATAACTTTGAATAATATAGCGGAAGTTACCATTTTCACCACGGGTTCGGTGATAAGGGCCACTGATTCCGGGGTGGATGTTTTTGAGGCGATAGATAAAGTAAGCAGCAAGCTGGAAAGGTTAATAAAGAAGTATAAGGAAAAGCTTGTTGACAGGGGGAGGAGAGGCAGTAGCAGGAGGGAACAGGGTGTTATGGAGGAAGCCGACAGCAGCCCATTGAGTATCGATGAAAAAATAAGGGAATCGATAGTAAAAACAAAGACTTTTAACTTAAAACCCCTTTCTCCCGAGGAAGCAGTTTTGCAGATGGAGATGCTGGGACATGATTTTTTTGTTTTTATAAACTCTGAAACCGAGAGAACGGCAGTCGTATATCGCAGGAAAGATAAGGATTATGGCTTAATAGAGCCGTCCATATAATTAAATTTACATATCCAGGTGACAAAGATGTTTGGAAAAATTGGGAACATACTAAAGTTTGGCGAGGGTAAAAAAGAAAAAAAATATAAAGATTTAATATGCAGGGTTGGCAGTTTTGAAAATGATATAAGTGAGCTTTCAGACAGCAGCCTGGCAGCGAAAACTGCGGAGTTCAAGCAGAGATACGTTAATGGTGAAAGTTGTGAGGAGCTTATGCCAGAGGCATTTGCTGTTGTAAGGGAAACTTCAAAAAGGACTCTCGGCATGAGGCATTTTGATGTGCAGATACTGGGAGGAATCGTTCTTTTTGAAGGGAAAATAGCAGAGATGAAAACTGGTGAAGGTAAAACCCTTGTAGCAACACTCCCTGTTTACCTAAATTCAATAGCCGGCAGCAGCACGCATCTCGTGACGGTTAACGATTATCTCGCGAAAAGGGATAGCGAGTGGATGGGTGCGATTTATAAGTTTCTTGGGTTGAAGGTCGGCCTTATCCAGCATGGAATGCCGGCTTCTGAAAAGAAGAACCAGTACAGGTCTGATGTAGTGCATGGGACAAATAATGAGTTTGGATTCGATTACCTCAGGGATAATATGGTCATGGATAAGGAAAACATGGTACAGAATGGGCATCCCTACGTTATTATTGATGAGGTTGATAGCATTCTCATAGATGAGGCAAGAACCCCTCTCATAATATCGGGTGTCGCTTATGGAACTACGGAAATTTACAGGAAATTTGCAAGGATAGTACCGCAGTTAAAAAAAGATGAGGATTTTGAGATAGATGAAAAAGCTAAAACTGTAGCGATTACGGAAAAAGGCGTGGAGATGTTAGAGGGGATACTGAATATAGAGAATTTATACAGCCCTTCGAATTATCTATACATACATGCGTTGAACCAGTCTCTCAAAGCCTGCTATCTTTTTAAAAAGGACGTAGATTACATGCTGAAGGACGACGAAGTCCTAATTGTTGATGAGTTTACAGGCAGGCTTATGCCGGGGAGAAGATACAGCGAAGGTTTGCACCAGGCAATAGAAGCAAAAGAGGGAGTAAAGGTAAAGGATGAAAACCAGACTCTTGCTACTATTACAATCCAGAATTATTTCAGGATGTATGAGAAAATGGCAGGAATGACCGGAACCGCATTAACTGAGGCGGAGGAGTTCAGGCATATATATAATCTTGAAACTTTCGTGATACCGACAAACAGGCCGATGATAAGGGAAGACCTCCCCGACTTAATCTATAGGACAGAGGAAGTTAAGTTCAAAAAGGTTGTTGACGATATAGTATCAAGGCACGAGAAGGGGCAGCCGGTTCTTGTCGGAACCATATCTATCGAGAAATCTGAGAGGTTAAGCGGGATGTTAAACAGGAGGGGCATACCACACCAG
>CAYVWW010000038.1:0-8774 GCA_964455605.1 uncultured Actinomycetota bacterium
GGTTCGGATACACCAAAAGCTTCTTCAGCCAGGCTTCTTCTGTAGAAGATAGCGCCTGCAGTTGACTGATAAGTAAGAGCTCTTATGTTCCCATCAGCGTCTCTTGCGAAGTCTTTAACATAGTCAAAGTGATCTTTAGCTACTTCGTCTGCATTGTATGGTGCAGCAGAAAGATTTTCCCAGACGTCCTGTACTATCCATTTCATCATCCAGGCCTGCTCACCAACAAATACATCAGGGACGCCTGATCCTGTTGCGAAAGCAGATTCCAGTTTTTCAACAATTTCACCACTTGGTATTTTAGTAGCATTTACAGTTATGTTAGGATACTTTTCTTCGAACATAGGAATCATGGCATGGTCTCCAGTGTCGAATTCATCATTAAAATGCCAGACGGTAATTTCGCCTTCAAAACTTGCAGGGTCTACTTCTTTAACTTCTGTATCAGTATCCGCATCTGTATCAGCATCTGCATCAGTGTCCGAGTCAGCTGTTTCTGCTGTACCCGTATCTGCTGTTTCCCCACCTGTTGTTTCCTTGCAACCTACTATGGAAAATACTGCAATAACTGATATAACAACCAGCCATAAAAAAACTTTTTTCACTTTTTGTTCTCCTTCCTAAAAGGTTATAGTGAATAATAATGGCTCGAGAAATTAATGGTATAAATCACCTCCTTTATACATAAACACGTGTTTATAAACTCGTGTTCAATTTTACAACAAGCTTTTTTACCAGTCAAGTAATAATTGTTATCTTTAAAAAATAGGCTTTTTAAATAATTTTATTGAATAAAAAGAAAAGAATTAAATAAATTTTTATGGTGATTTAAATTAAAAATATAAATTTATATAATTATTAAACTAATAAAAAATAAGGTTTGATTAATTAATAAATAAAAAGATAAAATAGATTTATAAAAACCAATTATAAATAGTTGAAAAGGAGAAAGCAGCTAAAAGATTATATAAAGTATTAAAAACTAAAATGTTATAATTTATGGTAATAAAGTGAAAAATGGGATGTTTTAAATAAGTTATATTATAATAAAATTTAAATAATAATTTTGGAAAGGAAGCTAATGGTAGGAAAATCTGAAGAAACGGTTATAGTCCAGATATCGGATATACACGTTGGTGAAAAACATTTCGTGCCCAGTCTGCTTACGAGGTGCATAGATGAAATAAATGAACTTAACCCTGATGTTGTAATTATAACCGGAGACCTTACCGCCAATGGTTTCAGGATGGAATATGATACCGTTAAAAATTACCTTGCACCCATAAAGTGCAAAAACCTGCTTGTTATACTGGGGAATCATGATTCCAGAAATGTGGGTTATGTACATTTTAAAGATATTTTCGGAAGCAGGTATATTTCGTTTGATAATGGCAAAGTAACTATCGTTGGAGCTGATTCAAGTGAACCGGACCTGGATAACGGGCAGATAGGAAGGGAACGTTATGATTGGATAAAAAACGAATTTAAAAAGTACGGTGACAGTAATTTTAAAATATTTGCGATGCATCATCATCTTGTTTCCGTGCCGAATACAGGGAGAGAGAGGAATATAGTAAATGATGCCGGCGATGTCCTGGAAACTCTCGTAGACGCGGACGTTGATATGGTCCTCTGTGGGCATAAGCACGTGCCCTACCTGTGGAGGATAGAGGATATGCTGGTAGTTACCGCGGGCACAGTTTCATGCCTCAGGTTGAGGGGTAAAATCGAGCCAAGCTATAACATTATATATGTTAGAAAGAACGATATCGATATTTATAGAAGGTATCCATTTGATAAGATTGAAAAAATTATAGGCATAGAAAGAAAAGGAAAGAAGAGCAAGATCTGTGATAAATTTGTTGAAGAGAAAAAGCAATAAAGGTAAAAACCTGATTGCGTTAATCGATGGCGAGCATTATCCGGATGTAACATATGATGCGGTTAATGAGCTTAAAAGGATCTATAAAGGAAATTTTAAGGGCATCGTTTTCCTTGGTGGAACTGAGAAAATATCGGTTGATAACATAGAAGATTATTTTGACGAGAAGGTTTATATAATAAAAGATATCGAGCAGAATTTCAGGGATGCGCTTGATTATTTCAAACCGGATATTGTCTACGATTTAAGTGATGAGCCAGTAGTAAATTATTATCTAAGAATGGAAATAGCGTCATTCTGTCTTGCGAGTAAGTGTAGTTATATGGGGCCGGATTTCTTATTTTCTTATGAAAAAGAAGATATACCATGCAGCAAACCCTCCATATCTATTATTGGCACAGGAAAAAGGATCGGTAAAACTGCGATAAGTTCTTATGCGGCAAAGGTATTTGATAATGAAAAAATAGATGTCTGCGTTGTTGCAATGGGCAGGGGAGGTCCCCAGAAAGTACGGGTAATAAGGGGAGGCAGTGTGGATATAAATCCCGAATACCTGCTTGGTATAAGTAATAAGGGCATGCATGCAAGTTCTGATTATATAGAAGATGCACTTACCAGTAAGGTTACTACTGTAGGGTGCAGGAGATGTGGAGGAGGTTTCGGGGGTAAGATGTTCATATCCAATATAAAAGAGGGGATAAAAGTTGCTGAGAGCCTTGACCCCGACCTTGTAATCGTTGAAGGCAGTGGTGCTTCAGTACCGGATGTAAAAACGGACAGGTGCATATGCGTAATAGGTGCGGGCCAGAGCTGGGAGAGCATAGTCGGTTACCTCGGGATTTACAGGATATTATCTGCAGATTTGATAGTATTGACAATGTGCGAAGAGCCTATTGCGGATATAGAAAAAGTAAGCTCTATTGAAAAAGAGATAAAAAAGATAAGTTCGGAAGTTCCTATCATAAAGACAATTTTCAGACCTATGCCGTTATCTGATATTAAAGGGAAAAAAGTATTTATGGCAATGACATCCAGTGGGTCTATTGAAGCGAAGATTAAGGAATACATGGAAAAAAGTTATGATTGTAAAATAGAACACATGAGTTTCAATCTTGGGGATAGAAAGAAGCTCAGGGACGATCTTGGGAAAAGCGTAAGTTATGATACCATTCTTACTGAATTGAAAGCTGCATCAGTCGATGTTCTTACCGATTTTGCCTGTAAAAATAACAAGGAAGTAGTATATATGAACAACATCCCTGTTGTTTTAGGTAATGAAGAAAAATTTAAAAGAGAATTAATGAAATTATTTATAAAGGAGGGTAGTAGAGTTGGAGATTGATAGCCTGGATAAAAATGGACCAAAAATAGTTGTGATTTCTGATAAGAAAGGAGGCCTGCCTTTCTCAAAGGGAATACTTGCATCATCTATATCCATGACAGGGCTTGACATAATAACTGCATATAAAATTGCCAGTACCATACAGGAATATTTTTTAAAAAATAAAATTTATTCATTATCCCTCAGTGATTTGAGAACCATAACTTTCAGGTTTATTAAAGATGAAGTAAGCCTGGAATATGCTGAGAGGTACTTGCTCTGGCAGTCTGTTGGCAAACTTGAAAAACCCCTTGTAGTGCTTATAGGAGGGTCAACTGGCGTGGGTAAGTCAACTATAGCTACGATACTTGCCAATAGACTTAATATAACAAGGGTGGCTTCTACGGATGCGATAAGAGAGGTCATGAGAGCTTCCGTTTCAGATAAATTAATAAGGCCCTTAAGGGGTTCATCTTATAGCGCTTACAAAAATTTGACGCTGCCCCCTACAGGGGTGGAACCGGTTATCCTCGGGTTCAGGGAGCAGGTGCTGGCTGTGAGCGTTGGCATAGAAGCGATAATTAAGAGAAGCATTGAAGAAAAATCGGATATCGTTATAGAAGGTGCACATGTGGTTCCCGGTTACCTTGATTTGAATGATTATTACCCAAAAGCCATAATTCAACAAATAGTTGTATCTGTTCCTGATAAGGTTGTGCATAAAGAGCATTTCACCAAGAGAACAGTAGAAACGCAGGGCTCAAGGCCAATGAACAGATATATAGAACATCTTGATGAGATTATTACGATACAGAATTATATAGAAAAGCTTGCAAAAAAGGAAAAAGTTAAAGTGATAGAGAATTATAATCTTGACAATGCTTTAAGCGAAATACTTGAATTAATATTGCATAGATTAAAGATAGAGTTTGGTAATTTAACTCCTGGCTACCAGAAAAAGAAGTAACAAACATGTTTTACACAATGAATTTTAAAGCCTATCTTTTACTTGAAATAGTATGAATTAATCAGAATTTATAGAAAACTGTTCCGATATTGTATTTCTCTTGTTCAAACTGACTTCTACGCGGTACTCACCATCATCATACCTGTTGTTTTTCTTGACCATCATTATGACGATTTTTCCTGAACCTTCCTGCACTGGATTAAACGTATCTTCCTGCACCACTCTTTGAACGCTATCTCCATCCATTTTTATCCATTGTGCTATTATATTATCATCAGATGTAAGATGGGCAACCTTCATTATAAGATATATATTAGATTCAACGCTAATGAAGTCATGGGCATTTTCAAGTTTTAACTGGTCAAAATCTAAATCTTTATTAGAACTTAAATAAATGCTTTCTATATCCGGCTCTCTCTCGAGAGTGTTTATTGAAGCTATTGCTAAAATAATAGTGAGAAGTATTATAATAATTATGTCTCTTATTTTCATCTATAAAGGTCCGCTCGATTGACAATTAGATTTTATTATAAAAGTATTTTTATTTATTTCCATGAGTAAGTTAAAATATTTGACTAAAATTTTTAATTGATATATATTTTCTCAATGATTTTATAAATAATATTTTATTTTAGGAAAGAAGTTTATTCATATGCCTTTGTATAGCTATAAATGCGAAAAATGTGGCAGGATTTTTGATAAATTCGAGAAAGCATCAGATAGTAATGGTAATAATGGTGTAGTAAAATGCATATATTGCGGTTCTGATGCAAAAAGATTATTTTCACCGGCAGGTTTGATATTTAAGGGCTCCGGGTTTTACAAAACTGATTACAGGTCAACTTCAAAAAATACTGTTGGTAGCGGTAAATCAATAGTAAAAGACATTAAAAAGCCCGAGACAAAGGAGGCCGCAGGTAAGGATAATAAGGCAAAAACTGATGGAGAGGTTTCTAAAAAGTCAGGCAGCGCTGTTTCGGGAAAAACAGGTTAGTTACTGGCAGTTACCTTATTGAAATCGTTTATTGCCATTGTAGTAAAATCATAATTTTTATCATTTGTTTTTATCTTTAAAATCAATGTTTTTATTATTGGTATTATCTACATTATTATTGGTATTGTATATATCGAGCCTTAGGTCTATGATTAGAATCAGCAGTAATTATGCCGTCCATAAGGAAATTCAGAAATTAGAAGATTATGTAGCGGGGGACAACGGCGATAATAATCATGGAAGAATGTCAGTGGTGCTATCTCTAACGGTAGTTACTATTCTAAATTTCATTGAAATAGGATATTTTATATACAGCAATTATTTTCTTAATGATATGATAGTTACGCTTGGAAGCGCGATACTAATTGGTTATACTCTTTATTCTATGGTAAAATTTTTACCAAAAGCTAAAAAAATTATAAAAAAGCCATTAGAATATTTAAAAGAAATGAGTCAGGGATTTGAGTCTGTTTTAAATTTTATTATGGTCCCTCTTGAAATAGGTTTTTGTATTTATGTTATGTTTAAGATTTTTATTAAATATATTTTAGTGGGATAAAGAATTATGGAAACAAATAAAAAAGTTACGATATTTTTAGTGATCGGTTTTTTAGCAGTATCGATTATTACGGTTTCGTGTTTTGGCACAGGTGGCGATTCAACCAGTGGAGATGATCAGACAGCAGAAGGACAGGTTGCATTAGGAAGCCATGATGTAGTACCCCAGAATGGCGGAAATGGCAGCCAGGATGATGGCGAGTTTCAGGAGCTTTCCGAAGAGGAGTTAAACCAGCTTTTGGAAGATAAAGGTTTTATGGAGGTATTCAATAGTTTTTGTTATCCCGATTCTGAGATAAAGGAAGTCAGACAGATGAAGGATGATGAAAATTTACTTTATATACTATTAGAATCAACAAAAAATTCCGAGGAAGTCAGGGATTATTATAAGGATAAAAAGGTACAGTCAATATGGGTCAGGTCAGTTATTTATGAAGAGAGCGAAGGTATTATAGAAGAAGAATTTGTAGAAGAAGGAGTGGAAGATATACCTGTTTACAAATTTACTTATAACAGCAATGAAAAAGATAAAGTTGTTAATGTCCTTATAAAAGGTCTTGAAGAAGATAGGACATGGATAATGATTTTATACTGGGATCTTCAGTAAACCGTAAATGGAAAACTACGGCATCTTAAAAACAAAAGTCTACACTGTAAGTGAACTCAATCAGGCAATAAAGAAAAATCTTGAGTCGGGCTATCCTGATATATGGATCGAGGGTGAGGTAAGCAATTATTATTTCCATGACAAAAAGCACATGTATTTTGACCTGAAGGATGAGAATTCGAAAATCAGGGTAGTAATGTTTCATTACAGCAATAAGAATCTACTTTTTGAGATAGAAGAAGGTCTTCATATTCTGGTAAATGGTTATGTTTCTGCATATGAAAAAAGGGGCGAGTATCAGTTAATAGCTCTCAGCGCCCGCCCGGTTGGAAGGGGCGCCCTCATTCTCGCATTTGAGCAGTTGAAGGCAAAACTTGATAAAAAAGGTTACTTTAAATATGAGCATAAGAGACCTATACCGGTTCTGCCCGGTAAAATTGGCCTGGTGACATCTACGGGAGGGTCGGTGATAAGGGATATAATCCTGGTTTTAAAAAGCAGGTATGAAAACTTTCATCTCATAGTAAGAAATGTCAATGTCCAGGGAGCTGCATCAAGTGATGAAGTGTGCGATGCGATTGATGACCTGTGCGAATATGGAGTTGATGTAATAGTGCTGGCAAGAGGGGGTGGTTCGCTGGAGGACCTGTGGGCTTTCAATACTGAAAAAGTAGCTGATAAAATTTATGAATGCCCGATTCCGTTAATTTCAGCAATCGGTCATGAAACGGATTACACCATTTCAGATTTTGTAGCAGATAGAAGGGCAGCGACGCCATCAGTTGCAGGTGAAATCGTAATAGTAGACAAAAAAGAAGTGATAAAAAATCTGGGGGTAATAAATGGCAGGATCAGAAGTTTTGTAAGATTAAAGATAAATATGTGTAAAAGAGAGGCATATTTTTTAATTAAAAGGAGGATTTTCTTAAAGCCAGAAACGTTGATGGATACATTCAGCCAGGCCTTAGGAGAGTTGCAGATGAAATTGATAGAAAATAAAAAAGGGCTAATGGGCATGAAGCAGGAAAAAATTTCAAGCCTTTTCAATATGCTGGACAGCCGGAATATAATAAAGAGGATACATATATATAAAATTGCTCTGCAGACTTCTGATGTAAAGTTGTTTTCCATAATAAGTAATTATATTGACAGGAAGAAGAGCGAGCTCAAGTACATAATCGGAAAAATAGGGGAAAGGAATCCCTCTGCAGTCATTAAAAGAGGGTTCGCTTTATTATACGGCATTGAGGATAATAAGAGTATAAAGAGTGTGGCCGATGCCAGGATAAACCAGAAAATTAAGGTACTTTTAAGGGATGGTATACTTAATGTTAAGGTTTTAGATAAAATAAATAAAACTTTGGAGTTAGGTCTAAAAAATGAAAATTGAAGAAATGAGTTTTGAAGAGTCTATTAAAAAGCTGGAAGAAATTGTTAAGAAACTTGAGGATGAGAACATATCCCTGGAGGAATCAATGAAAAGTTTTGAAATGGGGATTAAACTTTCTTCAGGTTGCCTCAAGAAGCTAAACGAAGCTGAAAAAAAAATAGAAGAATTAACCAGGTCTGAGGATGGAAAGTTAATAACGAAAGAGCTGGACCTGGAAAAAGAAAATTAAAATATCAAGTAGATAACAGGATTTTTTAGATTTTTGCTGCAAATTAGGTATTTTTTTGTGTTCTCCCCGTAAGCTATATATAGTTACACAGAGAAGCTAAAAGCACTGGATAAACTATATATAGTTATACAATATTCTTAAAAAAATCTTAAATTAAATAATCATAAATAAATTTACTTTTATTTAAATAATAGTTTACAAAATAGCACCAATATGGTATCTTATTGTTGTAATGTGGGGGAAAGTGGAGGGAAATGTAGCTAGTTCCCTTTAAATATTTAAAAAGTGGGGTAGAAGTGTTTTTAGGAGAGTATCATAGGACAATAGATAAAAAAGGAAGAATTTTTATCCCGGCAAAATTTAGAGAAGATTTGATAAAAGGTGTTGTTATATCAAAGGGATTTGATGAGAAATGCCTTTTTTTATTTTCAAAGGAAAACTGGAAACGGCTGGAAGAAAGAATAATGGCAAATAAAGTTGCTGAAAGAAGTATCCAGAGTTTTTCAAGATGGTTTTTCTCTTCAGCCAGCGAGGAGAGCATAGATCAACAGGGAAGAACAAGGATTCCACAAACTCTGATAGATTATGCGGGCCTTAAAAAGGAAATCGTTTTGGTCGGTGTTTCAGACAGGGCAGAAATATGGTCCAGTGAAAAATGGAAGGATTATTACAACAGGGCAGATTCTCAATTTATGGGAGATAAGGATGCGTTTGAACAATTACGATTTTAAAAATTTATTTATAAAGAGTGTTGTGTATGGATTTAGAAGAATTCCATAAACCGGTTCTTCTGAAGGAGGTTTTATATTATTTAAACTTAAAGCAA
>CAYVWW010000039.1:0-8583 GCA_964455605.1 uncultured Actinomycetota bacterium
AGGACGCTCAGCTGCAGATAATCTTCCCCATCAGTAGTGGTTATAAACTTTATATGACCCAACCTGCTGCAGCCATTGTCCTTGAGGAACTTTATAATATTCCCTATAACCTCCCCCATCTTATCAATAAAGTCTTCCTTCACGACAGGATTTGAAGAAGTTACGGTTACTCTCCTGGTCAGGATAACTGAGTTTTTTGTATCCATAAATTTTTAATTTTTATTACTTTTATAATAAAATTATTATTCTTAGAGAGTTAGAATGCTAATTTTAGCATAACTTAGCTTTATGTCAAAGCCCTTAGAATTTTCTGCCCATCTTATTTTTATCAGGTCACTCCTGAAAGTAAAACTATTTTAATGTCCTATCGCCTTAACTAGCTACTTACTTATGGGTAGCCATTCCAAAGCAGTCTTCTGCAGTCTCCATGACTATTTCCGATAGCGTAGGATGCGCATGAACAGTGGAAGCTATATCATCCACAAGCAACTCACCATTCATTGCCACAGCTACTTCATGTATAATATCGGATGCCCCCGGTCCGACTATCTGCCCTCCAAGTATCTCGCCCGTATCACTGCTTGTAACAATTTTCATAAATCCTTCCGTCTCCCCTTCAATATATGCCTTGCTATTATGGCTGAACGGGAAAATACCTGTGCGCACTTCTATGCCCTTTTCTCTTGCTTTTCTTTCATTTAGTCCAACCGTCCCAATCTCAGGGGATGTGAATATTGCCCATGGTATGGCATTATAGTTTATTTCTTCCGCTTTCCCTGCGATATTGCTTACGGCAACTTTTCCCTCCCTGGAAGCTACATGAGCCAGCTGCAGTCCTCCTATAACATCGCCGATCGCATATATCCCCTTGACACTGGTTTCAAATCTTGGATTCACTTTGATATATCCTCTGCTATCAACTTCAACGCCTGCTTTTTCAAGGCCAATACCTTTCGTATTTGGCTTTCTTCCTACGGATATAAGTACCTTTTCCGCAGATACCTTATTCCCCCCGCTGATAGTGCATTCAAACTTATCCCCGGTTCTTTTAAAATCCTCCACTTTCGAACCGGTAAATATATCAATGCCCTTTTTTACGAAAGCGCTATGGATCAACCCCGAAACCTGTTCGTCTTCAGTCGATAATATTTCAGGGAGAACTTCAACTATAGTTACTTTCGAGCCAAAGGTAGAAAATATATTTGCAAATTCACTTCCTACCACGCCACCACCTACAACCAGAAGCGATCCTGGCAACTTCTCCAGGGATAAAATATCAGTATTATCCATTACCCCATCTTCTGACAGTTCGAATGGCTCTACATTTGCAGCTGAAGACCCGGTTGCTATCATTATGTTCTTTGACTCGATCTCCACATTTTTTCCATCAGGACTCTTTACGATGACCTTACCTTTTTCCAGTATTTCGCCTCTTCCTTTCAGAAGAGTTACATTATTTTTCTTAAAATAGATTTCAACGCCTTTTATCTGTATATCAACTATTTTCGCCTTCCTTGCCATCGTCCTTTCGAAATCAAGCCCGGGAACCAGCACATTTACTCCAAAAGTTTCAGCTTTATTTAATTCTTCTATAAAACGGGCTGTACGATACAACGACTTAGTGGGCACGCACCCATGATTAAGGCAAACTCCTCCTACCTTATCTTCCTCAACTACCGCTACCTTAAGCCCCAGCTTGGACGCCCTTATAGCAGCTACATATCCTCCGGGTCCGCCCCCAATTATTGTAAGATCTATTTTTTCAGAAACCATTGTATTAAGAGCTCCTTTCTAATATCATTTTAGAATGTAAAACAATATATATAATTTACACGATAGAATATATCAGTCAATCAGAATTTCAGATAGTTATGGAAACACCAAAACAAAAACAATCATTAACGAATTATGAAAAACTAATAAAATCCAGCGACAGCGCAAACAACCAGCATTCAATTGCTGTCATCGACCATGGCCTTATTTCCTATAATAAAGCTTATGACCTTCAGACCAGTATATTTGAAGAGGTAAGATTAAATGGCACGCCCGGGGTACTGCTTCTACTCGAACACCCGCCGGTTATAACCATAGGGAATAACAGGAACATTAATAATCTCCTTGCAACGGAAGAAGAACTCGCAGGGCAGGGCATAGAACTGGTTCAATCCAACCGCGGGGGCGATATAACACTCCATTCCCCTGGACAGCTTGTCTGCTATATGATTCTTAATCTGGATCTGCTTAGCAGAGATTTATCTATTCTTGTCTATAAAATTGAACAGGTAATAATAGAAACACTCAAACATTTTGGAATAAATTCTTCAAGAGTTGAAAAGCACAGGGGAGTGTTTGTCAATAATACCAAGATAGCATCAATCGGCCTTAAGGCAAAAAAGTGGATCACCCTGCATGGATTTTCTTTAAATGTAAATAATGACCTTAACTATTTTGACAATATAATACCCTGCGGTCTTAAAGATTATCCCCAGACATCAATTGAAAAAATATTAAAAAACCCCTTACCAATGCCAGCTGTAAAGGGGCAGGTAATCAAGAGCTTTGAAGATGTTTTTAAAATACCGTTAAAAAAATCAGGCAATTTTTAGAATGCTATTCTTCGTCTTTACTATTTTTCTTACCCTTGCCATTTTCACCATTTTCCTTCTTAAGCACTTCATATATTTCCTTCAGTACTTTTATGGGCTCCATAAATAGCCTTTTAGGTAAAAATGGAATAAGCGAAGCAAATGCTTTTTTCATATCTTCGGTTATTCTGTGCGGCTTCGTTAGAATCCTGTCTATGAAATCTTCCGCAAAAACCGTCCTCAGGTGCCTCCTGTCAATTTCTATGCTTTTCTTACATACATCACATACCACACTTTTCAGATAATTTCCTATGTAATGGACAGTATGGGGTGTCTCTTTATTACAGTTAATGCAGTACAGGACTATTTTTGTTTCCTTGTCTTTCATTAGCACCAATATCCTTATAAATTTATAAAATCAGTCAACAAGCTCTGACGGATCCTCAAGAAGCGCTACCAGTGTCTTAAGAAACTCTGCGCCTTCTTTACCATCAATTATCCTGTGGTCGCATGATAGAGAAATATCCATAAATGACTGGTTCTTTATTTCTTCACCGACAAAAGAAGGCTCGGCATATATTTCCCCTACTGCGAGTATGGCTGCCTGTGGAGGATTAATTATGGGGGAAAATGATCTTATCCTGTACATCCCAAGATTTGTAACCGTAAATGTACCATTGGACACATCTTCAGCGGTAAGCTTGCCCTCCTTCGACTTATTTATAAGTTCCGCCCTTGTTTTCGCAATATCTCCTATTTTAAGCTTATCGCAATTATATAAAGTGGGAACAATCAACCCGCCTTCAAGTGAAACGGCCATGCCCACATTTATATCTTCATATATAATATGTTTTCCATCTGAAAAAGTTGAATTCAAGCCCGGATTTTCCCGCAGGGCAAGCGCTACAGCCTTTAATATAAGGTCAGTGTAAGTAATTTTAATATTGAATTCACCAAGCAGCTTCTTCCCAAGCTTATCCTTGAAATCTGTAAGAAGTGTAACGTTAACTTTTGCATCCAGCACGATGTGGGGGATGCTGGAGCTTGAATAACTCATTCGTTCAGCTATTGTTTTTCTCATCCCGGTTAGTCTGCTGGATGATTTTATCGCAATTCCAGGGGAAGGAGCCGCTCCCTTATCTTTTGCTGTCCTTTCCTCTTTCTCTGAAAAATTTATTATATCTTTCTTTTCTATCCTGCCACCCGAACCGGATCCCTTGATCTGCTCCTTCACATAATCTATTCCCATCTCTCTGGCAGTTTTCCTTGCAAGGGGAGATATCCTGACCCTTTTTTCAAAACCGGCTTCCTTTGCACCTTCAACCTGTTCTTCTTCTTTCTGCCCTACTTCCTCCCTATCAATTTCATGCTTTTCGATAACTCCTGAAGGTTTACCTTCAACCACCTTTTCTTCCTTTTTAGAGGGTATCTCTTCGCCTTCTTCTCCTATATAAGCTACGATGCCGGTAACAGGAACTTCTTCTCCCTCACCCTTTAATATCTTTCTTAATATGCCCGATGCATAGGACTCGACCTCAATGGTAACCTTATCGGTCATAACTTCGAATAGCACATCACCTTTTTCAACCCTATCGCCTTCTTTTTTATGCCATTTCTCAATAGTCCCGGATTCCATAGTAAGACCTAACTTTGGCATAATAACCTCGAACATCTTTTTATCCCTCCGCCGTGATGATACTTACACAGACTTATTTAAAATTCCAAAAAATATGGCTTCTTTTTAATTTCTTTCCATAATAGCATATGGAAGCCCCGATAAAAACATACCTTTAACCAAGAAGCTCCAGAACCCCTTTTTCAATTCTTTCCACTCCCGGGATTGCTTCATTTTCAAGAACGATACTATAAGGAATTGGGCAATCTCTCCCAGCTACTCTCGTCACCGGTGCATCAAGCCAGTCAAATCCTTTTTCAGAAACCTCTGCGGCAACCTCTCCCATAAAACCACCAAAAAGCGGGGCTTCTTCTACGCACAGTAGCCGGCCTGTTTTCTTGACTGAATTAATTATAGTATCAATATCAAGTGGCCTCAAAGTCCTTATGTCTATTACTTCGCATTCAATACCCTTCTCTTCAGAAAGTTTGCTTGCTACATCCAACGACCTCTTAACCATAAAGGAAGTCGCAGCAATACTTATATCAGTACCCTTCCTCTTAATATCACACTTACCAATAGGGACTTCATAAATTTCCTTAGGAACATCCTGTATGCACTCTTTATTCTTATAAAGCAATTTATGCTCTATAAATATGACCGGGTTATTATCATTTATTGCCGATATAAGGAGCCCCTTCGCATCATAAGGGCATGAAGGCATAACCACCTTTAAGCCGGGGATATGTGCAAAAAGTGCTTCCAGACTCTGTGAATGCTGGGCAGCTGCGCCGGTCCCTCCGCCTCCGGCTGTCCTTATAACAACCGGCACTTTTACCTTTCCGCCAAACATATACCTCATTTTGGCTGCCTGGTTTACAATTTGTTCCATTGCTATCGTAATAAAATCCGAGAACATTATTTCCGCTATTGGCCTCATCCCGGTAATAGCGCTCCCTATTGCTACTCCGGCTATGGCTTCTTCCGAAATTGGGGTATTTCTTATCCTTTCCTTTCCAAATTCTTCAAGCATACCAACAGTCACCCCGAAAGCTCCACCATACTCCGCTATATCTTCCCCTATGAGATAGACATTGCTATCCTGCCTCATTTTTTGCTGCATAGCTTCTCTTATTGCTTCAAGATATGTTAATTCCCTTGTCATATTAAAATACCCGGTCAATCATAATATTTATTATTCCACACCAATGCTAACTCTTAAAAATCAAAAACCCGGCTCCCATTATTTATTCTTAAGCATAGACATCGTCTTCGACTTCCGAAGGGTCGGGAGAAGGGCTTTCTTTTGCAAATTTTACTGCTTCTTTTATTATCGCTTCCACTTCCTTTTCAATTTCTGCATCCTCCTTCTCGGTCAGTGCACCCTGTTCAAATAGAACCTCCCTGTACCTCTTTATGGGGTCTTTTTCCTTCCATCTTCTAACTTCCTCCTTGGTTCTGTAAACCTGGGCATCGCTTTTCGAATGCCCGCTCCACCTATAGGTCAAGCTTTCTATTAAAACAGGTCCCTTGCCTGCCCGGCACTCATCTGAAAAATGTGACACCGTATTAAATACCTCAACAAGATTATTGCCATCAATCGTGAGCCCTTCTATTCCATAAGAAGCTTTTCTGTCTGATATCCTCTCTACATTAAACGCTTCTTTTGTAGGAGTTGACATCCCATAGGTATTATTTTCACAGATATAAATTACCGGCAGACTCCAGATAGAAGCCATGTTCAATGAGCTATGGAATATCCCCTGGTTGGCTGCACCATCTCCAAAAAAGCACAATACGACTCTTTTATTTTTCTTCATTTTGCATGTTAGAGCTGCTCCGGTGGCAATCCCTATGCTTCCACCAACTACCCCATTCGCACCAAGGTTGCCCGAGCTTACATCGGCTATATGCATTGAGCCGCCCTTGCCCTTGCAGTATCCCGTTTTTTTGCCTAAAAGCTCCGCCATCATTGTTTTAAGTTCGGCACCCTTGCCAATACAATGGCCATGCCCCCTGTGAGTCGAAGTTATATAATCATCATTTTTTATGCCATAGATTGAACCGATTGCACTTGCCTCCTCACCGATATAAAGATGACAGGTGCCGTGTATCATTCCCCTTATGATAAATTGCTCAACCTGGTTTTCAAAATGCCTTATTTCGTACATCTTCCTGAGCATTTCTACTTTTTTTTCTTTGTCTAACCCTCTAAAACTATCTTTCATCTTATGCCCGTCAACAGTCATATAAAAATCCTTTTTCTTCAAACTTTTATCCATAATATATCCCGGTTACAAATACCCTGCCTTTTTAAAATTCATACTTTTAATCCTTTAAAAGGAAATTAAACCTTCCAGTTATTTTTTAGATATAATCAATTAAAAAATATAAAATATCTTATTTATAGATTAGAGCTTTTCCTGGCAATATTTCCATAACAAACTCGCAGCAAATCCCGCTTGTAAGCTTAATCTTATGATATCCACACGGTTTTTTTAATGTTATATTAAAAAAATAATAATTTCAATAAATCGCTAAAGAATATGCCCTAAAAAAATTACACTACCAAAATTCATCTTAACGCATTAACCGCACAGTTTGCCAACCACTGAAATTACCAATAATTTAACTCCATACGTTTCCATATAATGTGAAGCGCTCTTATCAAACAGTACCCTTACGTCAGAATCAAATTCACTACTTTTCTCATCAATTATCATAAGTACCGGAATCATTTTGAAAGGATAAATTATCGAGGCAAATTTAAACTTATTATACTTTACTCCACCGATTGCTATGGACTTGCTTAAGAATCCATTGCCATCGCTTCCATATTTTTCCTTCAGTGGCTCCAGCACCCCGGGTATTTTTTGCCAGTAGAAAAGCCCCCCGGGCAGTTCCCTGAACGAGAGCCAGGAACCTTCGATAGGCGCGCCATCCGCATTAAGAAGGTAGTGTAAAATAAGCAAAGAAGAATCTTCGTCAACGATTCCCTCTCCCATCTTGCGCCCTGTATTATTTTCCCCGAGGTAGAAAATTTCTTTTTTGCTTAAATCCACTAAAACTTTTCCATTAAAAAAGTCCAGTTTAATTCCGCTGTTTCCAACGATTTCCGAACTCGTATTGGCAGCTATGCTATTTATATCTTTTTTTAAAAGCTCGCTGAATAACCTGCCAGTTTCTTCCTCCATATAGTGGCTCCCCTTTCGCTCCCGGCAATTATGATTAACCATTCACACAATGATAAAGCATAACTGAAATTTTCTCCAATAAAATTACCTGACCTGAATTCTTCATTTTATTCCAAATAATAAGTATAATATAGCATCATTAGAAACATAGAATTAACTTATGCCAGCTACCCTAAAAGTAGTAAATTATATAATAGAACTCGGGCCGGTTTTTATACTTCCGGTAGTTTTGCTTATAATAAGCCTCATTGTTACCAGAAAACCGCTTAAGAATTTAAAAAACTTCGCCTTTATACTCACGGGTTTCGTTAGTGTTTCCATCCTTCTTGGCCTTTTTATAAATTTTTTCTCCCCTATTGCAGATACAATAATTTCAAGCTCGACAAAAGAATATACTATAGTGGACGCCGGCTGGCTTGTTACAAAAAATGTAATTGTAAACTCCAGCATAACCCTTTACATAATAATAGCTGTAATAGCAGTAAATATAATTATGCTTCTCTTTAGATTTACAAGGACTATAAATATCGATTTCTGGAATTACTGGGCCTTTTTGTTTGCCGGTTCCGTTATCTTCGCTATTACAGGAATAGAATGGATAGCATTGCTAATTGCTGTAATCTCGGCTGCCATAACGCTGGTCCTGTCAGACATATATGCGATATGCATAAATAATTACTACGGGGTTAGTGGTTTCTCAACTCCTCACGCGCATGTCATTTGTTGGGCTCCAGTAACGCATCTTATCAATATAATCTTTAATAAAATACCCTTTATAAAGAGAATTCGTATTTTTTATGAAGAGCTCCAGTATAAAATGGGAATATTTTTAGAACCAGTCCTGGTAGGGTTCGTTCTTGGATTTATAATAGGAGCAATCACCAAATACAGGACTTTTTACCATAACCCGGCATCCGGCCTATTTTATGCCTTTGTAAATGGGCTCACGCTATCATTTATCTTTACCCTTATGCCCAGAGCTGTAAAAATTCTTTTTAAAGGGCTTACTCCTACGCTTAACGATATAAAGGATTTCATAAGGCGCAAAATAACAAAAAGAGACCTGAATATCGGTCTTGACCCAATAATACTTTCAGGAATGCCTTCCACAATAACCCTGTCTGCGATTTTAATACCGCTGACAATTTATATTTCTACAATCCTCCCAGGCAGCGCGATACTTCCAGGC
>CAYVWW010000040.1:0-8562 GCA_964455605.1 uncultured Actinomycetota bacterium
TCTTTCTGTGGAATATACTTTAAACAATCTAGGTCCACATGGCCTTCCTCTTATAGGCCATGCGGACTGGAATGATTGTCTGAATCTAAATTGTTTCTCAAAGAACCCGGAAGAAAGTTTTCAGACTCACATTGACAAGGAGGGGGGAGTTGCGGAGTCAATTATGATAGCAGGTCTTTTTCTTTATGCATGCAGTGAATTAATTAAACTACTTGGCCAGTTAAAACTAAAAGAAAAAATAGGAAAGCTTGAGGAGGGCTATAAAAAATTAAAAATAGCTATGGAAAAGCATGGTTGGGATGGAAATTGGTTTATAAGAGCTTATGACCACTATGGTAATAAAATTGGCTCAAAGGAGTGCAGGGAGGGAAAAATATTCGCTGTGCCACAGGCCTGGTGTATTATGGGAGGCGTGGGGCTGGAAAATGGTATGGCTAAAAAGGCTCTGGATAGTATCGATAAATTTCTGGCGACTTCTTATGGAATAGTCTTGCATCAACCTCCATATTCTAATTATTATCTTAATATGGGTGAGATTTCTTCTTATCCGCCGGGATATAAGGAAAATGCAGGAATATTTTGCCACAACAATCCATGGGTATCAATAGCTGAAACTAAAATGGGTAATGGGGACAGGGCTTTTGATTACTATCTGCGCATCTGCCCGAGCACTAAAGAGGAAAATATTGAAACTTACAGGTGTGAGCCATATTGCTATACGCAGGTGATATCCGGTCCTGATTCGCCAACATTTGGTGAAGCAAAGAATTCTTGGCTTACCGGTGCAGCTGCATGGTCTTTCGTAAGTATTACTCAGGAGATTCTTGGTATAAAGCCAGATTATAATGGATTGGTAATAGATCCATGTATCCCAAAAAAATGGAGGAGATTCAGAGTGGTCCGTTTATTTAGGGGTGTAGAATATGTAATTACTGTAGAAAATCCGGAAGGCGTTAGCTATGGGATTAAAAGCATAACTGTAAATAATAAGTTGATAAATGGTAACATGGTCTTATTTAGCAGCAAAAATAAAAATGTAGATGTTAATGTTTCCATGGGTGGTTGATTATCAGAAATAATAATATTAGAAGTATGTTGATTTTTTTTGTTTTTCATTAGAAAATTTTAAGGTTATTATTCTAATTAATGAATAGAAAGCAGGAAAAATGAAAATAGAGTTCGGGAAAGGGTTTTTATTCGGAGCTGCAACATCCTCATACCAGGTGGAAGGAGCTGCAGGCGAAGGTGGAAGAACCCCATCTGTATGGGATGTGTTTTCTAAAATTTCTGGCAAGACTTACATGGGTGACACAGGCGATGTCGCCTGTGACCATTACCATAGATACAGGGAAGATGTAGAGTTAATGGGAAAAATAGGTCTTGATGCCTACAGGTTTTCGATTTCCTGGCCAAGGATTTTTCCGGAAAAAGGAAAATATAATCCGGAGGGGATGCAATTTTATAAAAATCTTATTAAAGAACTCGAGAAAAGAAATATAAAACCCGTAGTAACGATTTATCACTGGGATATGCCCATGTGGGCATACAATATGGGTGGATGGTTAAACAGGGATTCAATAAACTGGTTTACAGAATATGCCAGCAGGATATTTAAAGAGCTTGGTGACTCTGTAAAATTATGGATAACCCACAATGAACCGTTATGCTCATCATTCCTTGGCTATTACGAAGGCAACCATGCCCCTGGACATAAAAGCTTGAGGGAAGCGCTGACAGTTGCCCATCATATTTTATTATCCCATGGCTCCGTTGTGGATAAATTTAGGAAGCTTAATTTAAAATCAGGAAAAATTGGGATTACTCTTAATCTGGTGCCTGCGTATCCTGCAACTAAAGATAAGGAAGATAAAGAGGCAGCTGGCATAAGGGATAGCTATCTGAATAAATGGTTCCTCGACCCTATATTTAGGAAGTCTTATCCGGCAGATATGGAAGAGATTTATAAAAGACTTATAGGTGACCTCGACTTTATAGAAGAAGGAGATCTTGAGAGAATAGCTATTCCGGTTGATTTTCTGGGAGTAAATTATTATCACCGTGAGCTGGTTAAATTTTCCAGTGATTCGGAAATGGGTTTTAAAGTGGTAAATGGCAATTTTGCGCGGACGGAAATGGATTGGGAAATAGTGCCCGAGGCATTATTTGACCTTATAGTAAGATTGAGAAAAGAATATACGAAGAAACCTATCTACATTACCGAAAATGGAGCTGCGTTTAATGATAAACTTTTAAAAAGCGGGGAAGTAAGAGACAATAAAAGGATAAACTATCTAAAAAGGCATTTACTTGAAATTGCCAGGTTGAACAGGAAAGGGATGGATATAAGAGGCTATTTTCTATGGTCTCTTATGGATAATTTTGAGTGGCAGCATGGGTATTCAAAAAGATTTGGTATTATTTATGTGGACTACAAGAGCGGGGATAGGATATTAAAAAATAGCGCATTATGGTATAAGAATGTAATAAAGACAAGAACTGTCAAATAAATCTGGAGCTATTTTATGACGGAAAAAGAAAAGATGCTATCGGGAAAACTGTATTTCGCGATGGATAGGCAGCTTGTAAAAGAGAGGAACAATGCAAAGAAGCTATGCCTGGAGCTTAACAAAACGGGCCCATTAGAAGAAAAGAAAAGAAAAAAAATACTACAAAAGCTACTCGGGGAAAGCAATAATTGTTATATAGAACCACCGTTCTATTGTGATTATGGGTATAATATTAAATTAGGGACTGATTTTTACGCAAACCACAATTGCGTGATACTTGATGTAAACACTATAAAAATTGGTAACGGAGTTCTTTTGGGTGACGGTGTGCATATATGTACCGCATCACATCCTGTTGATCCAACGGAGAGGAAAAAGGGGCTCGAGCTGGGTGTCCCGGTAGAAATAGGGGATAATGTCTGGATAGGTTCAGGTGCGATAATTCTTGGTGGATTGAAAATCGGGGACAATTCGGTTATAGGGGCAGGAAGTGTCGTTACAAAGGATGTTCCCCCAAACGTAGTGGCAGCCGGGAATCCTTGCAGGGTTATAGGAGAATTAGGGTAAATTAAATAGCTATCCAGTTGGATATTATGAACTTTTTGGTAAAATGGCAGTAACAGTTATTGCGTTTTTTTTATATTTATTATTTAAAAATATTTATTTTGTCAGTTTGAAGCCAGTTCCACAGTTTATTTAGAATTTTTATCTGGCGGGAAAAAACCACATACCGGTTGTAATTTTTATATCAGGAATAGAGGTACAGGCAATGAGAATTATAAGTCTTAACGGTAAATGGGAAATGAGAAAAACTGGTGAGAATAAATGGCATAAGGCCAGGGTTCCTGGTTCTGTTTTAACGGATCTCCTGCGGGAAGGATTAATAGAAGACCCTTTTTATCGTGATAACGAGGATAAAACATTAGAACTCCTGCACAGTGATTATGAGTACAGAAAAAAATTCAATATATCTCCAGTTGTCTTAAAAAAAGATAAAATCCACCTTAGCTGCGATGGACTGGATACTCTTGCAGAAATCAGAATAAATGGTGAATTTGTCGGAAAAACAGACAATATGTATATTGGATACGAATTAGATGTTAAAAAGTTTCTTAAAGCAGGGATAAACGTTATCAATATCAAATTCAGTTCCCCGATCCATTTTATTGAAAATATGCATAAAAAGAAACCGATATGGAACGAGTTACAGGATGATGTGGTAATGCCCGGCTTTTATCATATCCGGAAAGCTCACTGTATGTTCGGGTGGGACTGGGGACCTAAAATCCCGGATTCAGGCATATGGAGAGATATAAGCCTAAAGGTCCTGGAAGGTGCCAGGGTAGATAATATATATGTCTCGCAGAAGCATCAAAAGGATAAAGTTGAGCTTAAAATCAAGGTTTGCCTGGAGTCATGGATAAAGGAAGAACTTGAGCTTGATGTTTCTTTGATATCTCCCGGTGGAGATACATTAAGAAAGATAATCAAAATCGGTCATATGGATAAGATTTATGATGCGGTTTTTATAATTGAGAATCCGGAGCTCTGGTGGCCCAATAGTTATGGGAAGCAGCAACTTTATGGAGTTGAAGTTAATTTAAGGGATAAAGACAGATTGCTGGATTCAAGAAGCATCAAAATTGGCTTAAGGACATTGTATCTAAGGCAAAGGAAAGATAAATGGGGGGAATCATTCGAATTTGTTGTTAACGGAGTGGCAGTCTTTGCCAGGGGCGCAAACTATATAATAGAGGATAGCCTGATGTCCGGATATTCGGCGGAGCGTACTGAAAAATTAATAAAAGACTGCGCTGAAGCCAATTTTAATTTTATAAGAGTATGGGGCGGGGGGATATATCCGGATGATTATTTCTTTGAATCATGTGACAGGCATGGAATTATTGTATGGCAGGATTTTATGTTTGCCTGCGCAGCCTATCCTGGAAATGACAAATTCATTAAATCTGTCAAGAAAGAACTTGAATACAACATTAAAAGAATAAGGAACCATCCATCTGTAGCCCTGTGGTGTGGGAACAATGAGACAGAGTGGATACTTAACAGGGTGAAGAGCAGCAATAGAGGGGAAAACATGGGAAAATCAGGGCAGTTAACGAAGTCAGAAGTTAAACAGCTCATCAGGATGTACAATTATATGTTTGAAGAAATTATACCGGAGGTAGTAAAAAGATATGACCCCGAAAGGAGATACTGGCCGTCATCACCGTCATCGGGCGGATCGTTCGATAATCCAGATGATGAGAGCAGGGGAGACGCACATTACTGGGAAGTCTGGCACGGGGCAAAATCTTTTAGCGATTACCGCAACCATTATTTTAGATTCATTTCTGAATTTGGATTTCAATCTTTTCCAGGGATTAAAACTATAAAAAGTTTTACTATCCCAGGAGATAGGAATATTTTATCTTATGTTATGGAGAAGCATCAGAAAGATGGGAAGGCAATGGGCAGGATATTCGCCTACCTTAATGAAACATTTGGATATACGGATGATTTCGAATCATTTCTGTACGCCTCACAGATACTACAGGCAGAGGCAATAAAGTGCGGGGTGGAACACTGGAGGAGAAACAGGGGCCGTTGTATGGGTTCGCTATACTGGCAGCTTAATGACTGCTGGCCAGCGGTATCGTGGTCAAGTATAGATTATTATGGAAGATGGAAGGCGCTTCATTATTATGCAAAACGGTTTTACAATCCGGTATTAATATCTGCCGATGATTATGAGAAAAAGGTGGATATATATATTACCAATGCCACCATGGAAAATATTGATGGCTCCGTAGTTTGCAGACTAAGGGATAACATGTCAAAGGTCATATGGGAGAGCAGCAAGGAGGCTGTTATCCCGCCATTAAAAGCGAAAAGATGTATGAGAATTAACCTGGACGATATTAAGGATGAGCATGATCTAAGGAATATTTATCTTGAATTTTTCTTTAAAACCGGTAGTGAATATATAACCGGCGGGACATTGTTATTCGTAAAACCCAAACACTTCAATTTACTGGACCCAATGATAAAAACCAGTATAAGCAGGGGAGACAGGCAGTTTGTAATTACATTGAAATCAAGCGCTTTCGCAAAGTCAGTCGGGCTTGATTTAAAGAGAATGGATTGCAGGTTCAGCGATAATTATTTTGACCTTTCAGCTGGCGAAGTTAAAAAAGTGTTTGTAGATGATTCAGGTCTTCCTGCTAAAGTAGATATTATTGAGATAAAAAAACAGCTCCAGACAAGAAGCTTATATGATATTCGTAGAAAATAGAGATTTCGTGCTTAATGTTTTTTTATGTTAAAAGATAAACTTCATTCTTTTAAAGCCCCTGCAGTTATTCCACTTATAATATATTTTGAGAAAAACATGAAGGCTAATAGTATAGGTATAACTGAAATTGCCACTGCCAGGTACTGAGCACCAAGATTTTGCTTATATGTACCTTTTACAAGTGCTATCAGTATAGGTAATGTGAATTTTTCCTTGTCAAACAATAAAACTAAAGGTGTCAGGTAGTTATTCCAGGAGAATATAAAATTCAAAATTGACATTGTGGCGACCCCGGGCATTATTATGGGTAGTACTATTCTGTTAAAGGTAAAGAATTCACTGCTTCCGTCTACCCTTGCTGCTTCAAGAAGTGAATCATGTACATTTGCATCTATGTACATTTTTAAAAAGAATACGGTAGCAGCATTTGCAACTGTTGGTAAAATTAGTGCCCAGAATGTGTTTATTAAGTGTAGACTGGCAGTCAACTGGTAATAGCCGATAAGACCAAGCTGTATCGGTATCATCATTGTTGCAAGAATAGACCAGAATAAAAATTTATCACCTTTAAATCTAAATTTTGAAAAGGCATAGGCAGTAAGGGCACCAAAATAACCGGAAAGTATGGTTGAAGGAATAGCTACTATTAAGCTATTTTTAAAACCTTTCCATATATTCATTGAAACCATCATACTTTTGTAATTTTCTAAAAGATAATTACCAGGTATAAGGGTTATTCCCATATTAATTTCCTGTGTGGACCTGGTTGCATTAACTAACATTATATAAAATGGGATAAAGGTAATAACGGCAATTACTATAAGAAGCAAGTAAAGAAAAAACCTGCCAAAAAATTTTCCTGCATTAAACTTTTTTGCTTTTTTGTTACCTCTCATTTTTGGCTCCTCTAAAGACTTTTTGACTTTCAACATCACTTCTTGTCATTGACCTGAAAATTATTATTGAAAATATTATAACTATAAAGAAGATAGCAAATGCAATTGCAGCTGCATAACCACGCTGCCTGCCACCGGTGAAGCCCATCCTGTATAAATGCATAACCATTGTGAGTATGGAGTATAATGGTCCTCCTGTCCCGAGGTTCTGCCCTTCACCGATTACAAATGGAATATCAAAGTTGTTCATGCCTCCAATTAAAGAAGTTACCAGTACGTAAATCATTACCGGCTTTATCTGCGGAATCGTGATCTTCCAGAAAGATTGCCATGCGTTTGCACCGTCAACAGCAGCAGCATCATAATAATCTTTCGGAACAGATACCATAGCAGCCATAAATAGAATCATACTGTGACCAAACCACATCCACCATAATATTACGGAAACAGCTGTGCTTGTCCAGACAGGGCTAGACAGAAAGTGTATCTTCTGGTCTTCAGGTATTATTCTTAATACTACAAGAATCTGGTTAATTGCTCCACTCTGCCATCCAAGGAGAACGTTAAATAGTATTCCTACTGATGCTGCTGTTACAAGGTTTGGTAAGAAATAAGCTCCTCTGAAAATATCCTTGCCTCTTATTTTACTCCTGGTAAGTATAGTAGCCAGGCCAAGGGCAAATATAATTTGTGGAATGAAATTTAATATCCATATTCTCCAGGTATTCCATACTGATTTTAGGAAAAACTTATCCTGAAAGAGTCTTATATAATTGCTAAGCCCCACGAAATCACCATCAGGAGTGGAAGTGCTTAAATTTGTAAAACTTAAATAAAATGTGTACAGAATGGGATATAATTGAAGTGATAAAAAAACTATAAAGAAAGGTATTATAAAAAAATAGCCATAATTGTTTTTGTTTAGTAAAAATTTTTGCATTTTTAAATAATTTATTAATTAAGTTTATTTAAATTATATTATATCATCAAGGGCATCCCTGCTTAGATAGATGCCCTTGATGGTGCTACCACCCGAAGCGAGAGGAGACTAAATATTCAAATATTTAATCCACTGTAATTTCCGGGAACAATGAAGTTACTTCATCTTTAAATGCTTGTATTGCTTCATCTTTAGTTAGATTTCCATTAACGTATTCACCGAGTTGAATAAGGAATGCGTTCTGGATGTCTTCGTCATACTGGGTAACTCTTGAAGCCCATCCTGAATCGCTTAGTGCCAGAGCTTCCTGATAGAAGTACTCATAATGATTCTGCCCACCCAGTGATTCTCTTGCGATTCCATCTTTGATTTCCTCAATAACAGCTGTGTCTGATACAAAATCGCCTGATTTAAGAGCATATTCTTTGAGTAATTCTTTATCTGTGGTCATAGATTTTACGAATTCCCATGCAAGATCTTTATTTTCACTGCCCTTGTAAATACCAAGCCAGGTACCGCCCCACATATAAGAACCAGGACCATGTGCAAGAGCCACGTCTCCAGAGGCGTATTCGATGCCTTCTTCAGGCTCTTCCGGTTCGGTAATTGCGGGTTCAATTACAAAGAATAATCCCCAGGTTGGCATCATATAGCTTAAAACATCACCATTCATTCCTGCAAACCATTCACCTGACCACATATCCATTTTTGCATCCAGACCTTCATCCCTGATTGTCTTTGCGTCATCCATATAATCAAGGATAATATCTTCTATTACCAGTTTGCCATCTACGACCCATGGCTGTTTCTTATTAAAGAAATATAGTCTCTGGATATCGTTTGGCCCTGGAATTAATGAAGCACCTGTTTTCTCCTTTAATGTTCTACCCATCTCTATAAATGAATCCATATCTGTCATCAGTGCTG
>CAYVWW010000041.1:0-8562 GCA_964455605.1 uncultured Actinomycetota bacterium
TATTAATCTCATTTAATATAAGCATTTGCAGCTCAAAAATATAAAATCAAAAAATAAAAAAAATGGAGCGGAAGACGGGATTCGAACCCGCGACCCCCACCTTGGCAAGGTGATGCTCTACCAGCTGAGCTACTTCCGCAATTTATAGCTGCTATTAAAATATGTATTATAAATCATTTTTTGCAAAACAAATAATATCCAGTGTAATAATAAAAGTCAAATAATACTGCATAATACTACGTATACAAAAGTATAAGCTGATTTTTTGCAGCATCTTAAAAAACTAATTTGTCTATTCAGCTAAAAATATACTAAAAACTTTTTAGTAACTAATTACTCTTTAAATAAGTTCTTTTTTTATTAATTATTATTTTATATAATTAAATTCAATTTTTTAATTTCAACGAAAAAATAATATAAATTACAAGTTAACCTATGAGGAATTTAAATGAATGAGCAACTTTCACATGATACTGAATCGCAGGTCAAGGGGTATTTTCCTTTTATGGAACCTGACGAAAAAACCGTTTTTACAGCACCTGGCAATCTTGAAAATATAGTAGATGGCCATCTTGTACTTACCAATAAGAAGTTATTTTTCTATTTTTACTCGAATATCAACAGGGATAAAAAATTCATAGCAACTTACCCGTATATTATTTCTGCACAATTAAAAAACGGGCTTTTTTACTCTACCTTAACAGTAGATAACAAAAAAGAAAGCGTCAATATATATAAGTTAAAAAAGAAAGATTCTCTTAAATTCCACAGGTTGCTAAATGATATTATCAAGGATAATAAGAAAGCCTGATATCTTTAACTAAGATTAATTCCTTTTTATGCCGCCAGAGATATTTTTCTTCTGGTTTTTATTTTATCTACAGTCTATAGTTTTTCCTCTGATAGCCCGGCGTTATATAAAGGTACACTATCGTACAAATCGCTTACTTCCAATTCTTCGTTACCATCCAGAATTCTTATCCAGACACCTTTTCTGCCAAAATCCTTTGCTTCTTTTTTCGAATCAAAAAATATGTCCAGTCTGTTGCCCTTAATTTTTCCTCCAGTGTCCTCTGCGATGAAGACACCCATATTTTTTATCTTAATCCTGGAACCAAGAGGGATTATATCAGGATCAACCGCGATAATCCCCTGTCTTACTTCGCTACCTGTAGCAGTTGTGCTATCCGTGCCCTGTATGGAATCATTAGCGCTATAACCGGAAGCTACGAAATAAAACCAGTCAACTTCTTTCTCTACTTCCTTTACTTTACCAACCACTATCTTTTCTTCTTTTTCTGAAAGCTCATCCTGCTGTAAAAAAAACAGGTCCGGTTCAAACAGGCCAATTTTTAAAAATGCAACAAACACAACAGTCGATAATAAAAGTGCCATAAGAATCCAGAATAAAATATGTATGGTTAAATTATATCTTCTCATATTTCATACCTTCTTGCTTCTATTTTGCCAAAAATAATAATAATTTTATTAATACATCTTTAATAATATTGTGCAAAGTTCTTTATTATATATAAAAATTCATAAAAATCAACCCCTGAATTATTACAGGGGATTATTCCAAACATTACATAAATCCCTCTTGACCGAACATATGTTTGGTAGTAATATGAAAACGCTCAATCTTATTTGATAAATTTAATAAAAAAATGGCAGATAAAATGGCTTATTTCTCTCATCTTAACGTACATAGCGAATACAGCCTGATGGAATCAACAGTAAAAATAGGCGATTTAATTAACGCTACCATCGAGAAAGGCATGGACGCAATAGCTCTTACCGACAGATATGTAATGAGCGGCGTTATCAAATTTTACGAAGAAGCAACCGCCAGAAACGTTAAACCTATGGTCGGGTGTGAAGTATGCGTTGACGACAGAGGTGTCTTATCCGATTTTATTTTGCTTGTAATGAACAGGGAGGGTTATGAAAATCTATGTGAGCTTGTAAGCATATCCCACCTTAAAAAAACAGGGCCTGAACCTGTAATCAAGTTTTCCGAACTTAAAGAAACGGCTGAAGGACTTATAGGGCTTACCTGCTTTAGAAGGAGCGGGATTTCACTGCTGATAAAGTCAGGAAAAACCAGCGAAGCCCTTCTTTTAGCATCACGCTATCAAAAAATATTCAAAGATAACTTCTTTCTTGAAGTCCAGAGATGCGGAAAGAAAGACCCATATCTGCCTTATTATCCAGAAACAATAATTAATTTTGCCATAAAAAATGACATTCCCATAGTGGCGACAAACAACGTGCATTACCTGAACAAACAGGATTATAATACATATAGGTATCTTTTTAAGATAAAAACCATGCAAGCAAAAAGCAGCATACTACCAGAACTGCTTGAAAGCGACCAGCATTACTTAAAATCACCATCAGAAATGGCTGATTTATTCAATGACATACCTGAGGCAATCTCCAACATTGGACTTATAGTTGAACGATGCAACCTGGAACTACCTGCACCAGACAGGTACCGTACGTCTAACAAGAAAATAAGGGAAAATAAAACAGCGAGAAAGGAGCTTATAAAATTATGTTTCAAAAATGGGCTTGGATACAGATATAAAAATAACCCTCCCCCGGAAGCCGTCAGCAGATTAAAAAAAGAGCTAAGGATTATAATCCATATGGGATTTTGCACACATTTCCTTATAGCTGCTGAAATAGCAGATTTTGCACGTAAAAATAATATTCCCATTTGTGGCAAGGGTTCCTCTGCCGGAAGTATCGTTTCTTATCTGCTTGGTATATCCGACATAAATCCGGTAACAAACAAACTCTACTTTGAAAGATTTTTAAATAAAGAAAGAGAAAAAACTCCGGATATAGACATTGACATCTCGAGTAAAAGGAGACACTTAATCATAAAACACTTGATTTCCCTTTATGGTAATACCGGCATCTCCAGGGTATGTGTCTTCCCCACTATGAAGAAAAGGGCTTCATTGAGAGAGGCGGGAAGGATCCTTGGTTACAGCCCAGGAGAGGTAGGCGAAATTATAAATGAGCAGCAGTTTAATCTCCTCCCCTGCCAATACGGCCGCTATTCCGGCAGCAATAACCGTAAAGAAGTAGCACATGACACGGGTACTAAAACTACATCCAATTATAAAATGACCTCTATCTCTGAAAAAATTAGAGATTATCCAGGGCATATTTCCACGCATCCCTCTGCATTCGTAATATCCAGCACCGGCCTGGAAAGAAAAATCCCACTTTTTTTATCTGAAACAGGCGAAATAACAAGTCAGTATGACATAAGCAGTATAGGAAAGCTCAGACTTATAAAAATCGATCTTATAAGCTCCCTCACTCTTAGTTTAATAGACGACGTAGCCGGAATGTTAAAAAATAAAAGGAATATAAGCCTGGATATCAATAATATCAGATATGATGATGACAGAGTTTTTAATCTGATAAAAAACGGTAAAACTCTTGGAGTTTTTCAACTTGAGAGCTCCGGTATCAGAAAACTTGCCACAAAGATAAAGCCGTCTTCCGTTGAAGACATCATGCATCTTATCTCCCTTTACAGGCCGGCTCCGTCATCCACGGGTATGGTTGAAAAATTCATAATGAGAAAACATGGACTGGAAGAAATTAGCTATCTCCATAAAGACCTCGAGCCAATTTTAGATGAGACCTATGGAATAATATTATACCAGGAGCAGGTTATGAAAATAGCATTAAAAATAGCCGGCTACTCATTTAGCGAAGCAGACAACTTGCGGAAAGCAGTAGGCTGCACTTCTACGGAAAGGATTAAATATGAGAGGAAAAAATTCATAGAATGCGCCATAAACAGAGGATATCCCGCATATGTAGCAAATGAAATATTTGAATCAATATCCAGATTTACCAGTTATAGTTTTGTTAAGGCCCACGCTGCCGCTTACGCCCGCCTATCTTACGAAATCTGCTATATAAAGACTTATTATCCTGCAGAGCTCATATCATTTATACTGACATATAATTCGGGTTACTATGACAAAGCCAGATATATTGAAGAAGCAAGGCGGCTTGGCATAAAAATAAAGCTCCCTGACATTAACAAAAGTGGATTTGATTTTACCGTCGAAGATGATGGTAAATCAATAAGAGTGTCCCTGCTTGCGGTAAAGGAGCTGGGGTATACCATCATCCAATCGATACTGGAAGAAAGAACCAGAAATGGGAACTTTAAAGACTTCCCGGACTTTTATTACAGGACTTCCAAAAATTCCAGAATCGCAGAAAAAGCGATTGAGAACCTTATAAAAGCAGGAGCATTTGACTTAATGGAAACAAACAGGAAAAAACTCCTTTTTTATTACCTTTACATAAAAAATGCCGGAATAAATAAACCCGAATACCAGGACAGCCGGTTTTCCCTTTACCTGAAAACATCCTGCCCTAAAGATTTTAATTTAGAAGAAAAGCTTTCTATGGAAGAAAAAATACTGGGATTTTGCGCAAGCCACTCTCCGCTTTATTATTTCGCAAGCGAGCTTGAAAAATACAATATAATAAAAAGCGACTGTTTCTCCAGCTATGCCTTAAAAAGAGCAAGGATACTTACAGCTGGTACAGTTATAAGCAGAAAAATAAAAAAGGATAAAGATGGAAGGGATATGCTTTTCTGCACGATGGAAGATGAAGATGGAATGTATGAGATATTATTTCCGCCAGACACATGCAAAAAAAACCTGAAGACTATAATAAACAATTCTTTCCTGATAATCGAGGGCAAATTATACCTCAGAAAGGGCAGCCTCTCGCTGATCGGTTCTAAAGTAATAAGTCTAAAAGATTTAAAAAAATCTGGAGAAAGAAAAAAGAAGGATATTCTAAAATATAAGCTTCTCGCAAGATCAAATCCATTATGGAGAACGTAAGTTATGGATAGTGCAAAGAAAATACTACACATAGACATGGATGCCTTTTTCGCACAAATTGAGCAGAGGGATAATCCTGAATATAAAAACAAACCAGTGGTGGTAGGAGGTCCGTTAAACAGAGGGGTAATCTCTGCTGCGTCTTACGAAGCAAGAAAATATGGACTTCATTCAGGAATGCCTCTTAGTAGGGCAAAGAAATTATGCCCAACCGGAATTTATATTCCTGTTGATATGGAGAAATATCTTAAAGAATCGGCAAAGATAAGAAAAATATTTTTACAGTTTACCCCACTTGTAGAATATATCGGTTGCGATGAGGCATTTCTGGACGTAAGCGGTTGCCATAAACTTTTCGGGGATGAGATTGAAATCGCCCGGAAAATAAAAGGTAAGATATATGAACAAACAAATTTAACCTCATCTGCAGGAATAGGACCCAATAAATTCCTGGCCAAACTTGCTTCAAGCATAGGCAAACCCAATGGCTTTACAGTGCTCGACAACACCAGGGACATTATGGAAAAAGTAAGGCTCTTGCCAGTGTCTTATCTGTGGGGGGTGGGAAAAGTTACTAAAGAAGAACTCCAATCAATGGGTATTGATACCATAGGGGACCTCGCAAACGCTCCCTTTGAAATAATTGAGAGCAAATTTGGCGAAGCCGGCAAGGTTTTGCACAAAATGGCGAGAGGCATTGATGATAGAAAAGTTGTGCCAAACCAGGAACCGCGTTCCATAGGAAGAGAAACGACATTCGACGATGATACGGATAATCCCTGTATGCTAAAATCAACATTGCTTAACCTTTCAAAAAAAATATCCAGGAACCTCCGCCTTAGAAAATATATGGGAAAATCAATAACTCTTAAAGTCAGGCTTTCAAATTTTAAGACAACCACTATGAGGACTACCCTGAAAAAATATACCTGTAGCGCACTCGATATTTACCACTACTCCGTTGCCATGCTTGATAAACTGGATACGGAAAATAAGAAAATCAGGTTGATAGGAATCTATATTGGCAACCTGGGGCCTGATTCAATGTCCGTTAATCTTCTTCCGGCAGACTACTTCAAAGATGAAAGCCTTGCCCGGGCTGTTGATAAAATAACAGATAGGTTTGGCGATAATAAATTGACTATAGCGAGATTGGAATATAGGAAATAGTTTTTCAGAGCTAATCTACTCTTCTTCCTTTATAACCTCTATGAATTTTCTTATCAACTTTGGGTCAAATTGAGTTCCGCTTGACTTCTTCAATTCTTCAAGAGCTTCATCCCTGCTCAGCGTATTTTTGTAAAATCTACCGCTTCTCATTACATCATACGCATCCGCAATAGCCGTAATACGTGAAAGCAAAGGTATATCCTCTCCCTTTAAACCCTGCGGATAGCCCTTCCCGTCCCACCTTTCATGATGCGTTAAGATGTATTCCGCTATATTGGAAAATTTTTTTGAAGACAGCGCTATATTATAACCAATTTCCGGGTAACTTCTCAATACCTGCCAGTCCCTATTGCTTAGCTCATCTTTTTTTGTCGCTATGTCATCAGGTATCGCTATCTTTCCAAGGTCGTGCAGGTCTGCAAGAACTGACAGCTCATCAAGTTTGCTTTTTGGTAATCCAAGCGATTTGCCCATTTTTAATACCATTTTTCTGACCCTCTTACCGTGCTCCCTTGTTTCGAAGCTAGTTTGAAGAAGAGAATCTATTAGTGAAGAAATGACGGAATCAGGCATGCTTTTATATTCGAACAGCTTATTCTTGTACATTTCATCTCTAGCTTCCCTTACAATATCTTTTATGTCCTGCTCCCGGTCTACTTTTGTAGCTTTTCCAATTGCGAAGTCGAATCTTGCATCGGTTTTTTTCTGATTTACACATGCAATTTTTATCCTGTCCAGTATCCTACCTGCTTCCTCTGCTGAAGTCCTGGGCAGAAGTATTGAAAACTCATCCTCCCCCCATCTCGATATTATATCTTCCTTTCTACAGCATTCCTTCAATACATTGGCAATTATCTTTAAGACATTGTCTCCTTCTTTATTTCCATAAGTATCATTTATTATTTTTAGACCATTTACATCCCCAACAATAAAACTAAGTGGTAGCTGTCTTTCAACATCAAGCCTTTCTATTTCCTCATCAAAATAGCTCCTGTTGAACAGTCCTGTTAAATTATCATGAAATCTTATATATCTTAACCTTTCCTCTGCTATCTTCCTTCTTGTTACATTGTTTATTAATACCTGGATATATTTTACTTTCCCATCTCTTTTAATAAGACTATAATAAACCTCTCCAAAAAAATCATTGCCATTCCTATCCTGCCCGGATATCTCAAATGGAGCTCCTTCCCTACCGCTCAGGGCAAAAGAAAACACTCTCAGGTAGTGCGGAATATCCTTTTCGTTTAAGAACTTCTGTTCCGTGAAATGTTTTCCGATTACCTCATCCCTTTTCTGGCTAAGAAAATCAAGTACCTTGTCGTTGCATGAAGTTATAATCCCTTTCTCATCAATAGTAATCATTCCAAAAGGCGCTTTATTAACTAGAATATCATATTTATCCCGGCTCTCCCCCTGAGCTTTTTCTTTCTGTTTCAAATCAGCTTTAGGGATTTCTATTTCATATCCATCTATTATATTTTTCAATTTTTCCAGCTCTGATAACAACTGTTCCTTAATCTTCTTTTTTTCTTCCATGTTTATCCAGACTACTTTTTAAATTACTAAATTATTATTTTTAATTTTTTCTCGATGGCATCCATTTCTTTCAGGAACTCATTATTCGCAAGATCTGACTCAAGATTTATTTTAACAAGCTTTTCCATATTCTTTAACGAAGAAAATTTACTGAAAAATAATTTTTCTTTCTCAAGGCTATACATTTTGTAGTTATAAACATCTTTTAAAAATGAGGGAACGCTTATCTTTGAGAAATCATTAATATATTTACTGTATTTATCTTCAATTTCCTTTGCACAATTAACTTTTTCTTCAATATTTTCCCTCTCACCGTCAAACTTCCTTACAAGTGAATCTATTTCATATGAATTCTCGTTATCAATCTTTGAATAATTGCTTTTAAATTTATTAAATTGCTCCATTACTCTTTTATCTCTGGATTTGTCGGTTTTTATAAGTATAAGTGAAGCCAAAGCAAGAATTATTATAATTAAGCTTGTTGCCCCATATAAAACGCTTGCCGACATCATGTCAAAATATATTATCTTTTCGTTGTTAAACACATATAAGATAAGAGTAACTATCTCAAGTAGCATCGCTACAGCTATCATTATAAAATATTTTAATTTTATAAATCTATAGCTGAATTCCCTTAAATAGCCAGAAAATTTCCTTCGCTTGATATTCTTAAAGCTTTTATCCATTTTTTTAAAACTCCAATTTTAATAATTAATATTGTAATAAAAGCTTTTATAATTATATTTCTATATTATACCAAAAAATCAATATTGTTATAAAACTATATTTTATACTATTGTAATTATAATATTTATATAAATATAAACATTATAACCTAATACGATAATATTTTCCCATCTATAAACTATGCTTATTTAATTTTCAATTAGAATAGATAAAAAAGCAATATTTTTATATTATACCCTGCGCTATCATAGCATTTGCTACTTTTAAA
>CAYVWW010000042.1:0-8451 GCA_964455605.1 uncultured Actinomycetota bacterium
TAAACTATGCACACCACACTTTCATAGATAATTTTAATTAAGAGAGTAAACATATTATATAATAGGAAGGCAATATTTATAAGGTTTTAATTCCTGCTTCTGCCTACCGCTATTACATCTCCTGTAGAAACGATCTCATCAATATAGTAGTACCCGTCACAATCAACAGGAACAAAATGAAAATGGACTATAATCTTTTCACCATTTTCTGCAGCTATATTCTGTATTTTTACTTCCACTATCGTACTTTCCCCCGGCTTAAGATCCGGAATTACGCTCCCTATTATTTCTGGTTCAACCAATGACGTAGTCGTATCGGGAGTAAGGGTTGTTGTCGTCGTAATCCCTGTAGTCAGATCAGTTATCACCGTAGTGGTTACTATGGTAGTGCCCATAATCCTCCTCTGGTTAACCTCGCTGTACTCGGTTTGCTGCGTAGTCTCTACTGTCGTAACTGTTTTTATGGTTCCATCTGCGCTGTAGACAGTGGTTTCTTCAGTAGTAGTATAGCCATTTGTCTTTGCCCAGTCCGCATAATATGTCTCATAAATGCCACCACTTTCATAATAATACTCGGAAGTGTTAGGATTCCACAGGTTTACTTCCCATAGAGGCGAAATTTCTATCTCCTCGCCCTCCGACTCGGGATCAAGATCCATCCATACCATAAGAGGTTGTATGTTAAGAGGTATGGTTCCTTCATTCGTTATCTCAAAAGGCTGGTAGAACCATTCCCTTCTACTGATAGTATTACTAGCAGAAGTGGTAATCGGCTTTATAGAAACCGTATAATCAGGTTTAGGAATTGCCACTACATTACTTGACACCGCGTGGCCCGCTTCATCCAGCGACCAGAGGGTGTAAAAATAGGATTTCCCGCTAATTATATCATCATCAATATAGTTAGCAGCATTTATATCATTAAAACTCGCTATAACATCATGCTCCGGGTAGTCCGGGTTGAGACACGGTTCCTCGACTCTGACCAGCTTATATGAACTAAAAATAGCCTCAGGACTGACATCCCATGACAGGTAATTCATACCTTCCTGCTGATATCCTGTCAGGTTCGATGGATATGGAACGTCCAGGTCCATGCAAACCATTACTTCCTTGAAAGTAGGAGAACTAGCTAAAAAACCAGAAGGAGACACCGCCCAGACAACTATCTCATTAATCCCCTGCTTAAGGACAACCTCATCAAACGAGAAAACTCCATTTGTGTCAGCCGTGGCTTCTCCTACTATTTTATCATTTACCTGAATCGAAACATTTGCATTAGATAAGCTATTGCCATATATGTATACCTCGGGATGGATTTCTTCCGAATAATAAGTATCACCAATTTCATCTAAATCTGTACTACTATCGTATAATGCAAATTCAATTTCATCCAGGGCATCCAGAAATAAACTGAACTCTGTTGGATTGCTTTCCCTGCCTGAGGAATCCACCGATATTAGCTCGATGGTATTCTCCCCCTCAACTATTTCTATGCCATTTAAAGTTTCGAAGTTCCCATTGTTATCAACAATCAAATCTTCCTGCTGCAAACCATTTACATAAACCTCAATTTTATTACCTATGTCAGCATACCCTTTAATAAATATTAATTCCTTATCTCCGGCGCCATAAATTACTTCTCCGGCATCATGGGACAAAACTACAGGAGGTTTTACTATCCTATCCTTTAGCTCGTTTAACTTGTCGATGATTAAATTACCTGAGTCGCCTGTATTTTCACTGCTATCAGTATTTCCCGTTTGCGCTGTGCCTTCCCCTACGGCTGTTTCAGCCGCTCCGAAAAAACAGGCCTGCGAATATGATAAAATAAGAACCAGGCATACCAGCATTACTAAAATTATTTTTACATTCTTTACCATAATTTATCTTCTAATTTACCTCAATTATAATACTTTTCAACAATTATCACATTCTTGGATAAATATTATACCAAATATTATAAATTATTTACAAAAAACATTTATTTATCATATAAAAGTTTTTTCATATATTATTTTCCAGTTTCCGTTTTCCTCAGCCAGATATATATACTTTTTGTAATCTTTAATCTCTCCGCTTTTATAGCTTACTTCAAATTCTACTACAACCTTGCTTGTTTCATTTTCGTAGCCCAGGTATACGGTACTGGTAACCTCTATTTTTTCCACCCCGGCTAATATTTTATACAGTTCTTCGGAATATTTCTCCCTGCTTATATTATTCTTATCTTTTTCAAGCAGTAAATTCGTGTAAATATAATCAGGGTCCTTATTGCTAAGCGACTGGAAAAAATCAAGGACTGCCTTCTCCGGCTCTGTTTTAAAAAAGTAAACGACATCAAACTTATCATCATAGTTTCTACAGCCTGGAAATATGGAAATAATAACTACACACAAAAACAACAGAGCTATCGTGCAAATATTACCTTTTAACAATTTTTTTAGCAATGCCACCCGCCTGCCCAATTACTAAATTATTTTTTAAAAAATGCTACACCTGCTAGCTATTCGGCAAGATACCCCAGAATAGCTTTAACGATACCTTCACTTATCTTTTTCTGATAACTGGACTTTTTAAATCTCTCCCTCTCGGCAGTGCTTGAGATAAAACCCGGTTTAACAAGCACGGAAACCATGCTTGTTGCCTTCAGGATGGCATAGTTCGCACCATTTGCCCTGCAGTCCATAACATCAAGACTGCCAACAAGCTCGTCCTGTATCATATTTGCAATCCTGTGCCCTTCAATCGAATAGGACTTAAGACCTTTGAAATAAAAACAACTGCTGCCAGCGGCATTTCTGTCAACCGAGCAATTCAGGTCCACGCTAACCAGCAGGTCCGAATCACTTTTATTTATATACTCTACTCTGTCATATAGAAACACATTCTGCTTTTCATCGCCACTGATGGAAACCAGGGTTTCAATACCATTCCCTGTTAGCATATCCCTGCAAAAATTTACGATACTGCTTAAGATATAGATTTTTTCGCCGAGATTCTCCCTGCTGCTTCTCATATCTTCTATGTTTTCACTGTAATCAAGGATTATCCTGTTTTCCTGTAATTTTTTCGCTCCATCTGTATTTCCTAGCAGGGGGAAATTTGACGTTTCCCTGGACATTATTATCCTTTCCAAATTTTTCAGGTTTCTTACCGTTTCCTCCCCCACTATACCATCATCATTGATACTCATATTATTCTGAAATTCCAGCAATGCCTTATGGGTTTTTTCGCAGAATATGCCATTCTCATTATAATGGTAAAATCCCAGTGTCTTTAGCCAGAACTGTAGCGTCCTTACATCATCACCCCTGAAAGGCGGGTATTTCATATACAGCATCCTTTCGCCCACCTTATAGCCCGCATCAACCAGCTCCTGCCAGGTTTCCTGGTCCATAACTCCTGTCGCTACGAGACCCCTGTCCTGCTGGAAGTTCCTTACCGCACTCTCGGTTTCCCTTCCAAAAAATCCGTCTATGTCGGTCCTCCCGAAATCATAGCCAAGGAGCTTCAACCTTCTCTGTATATCGGTAACTTTTTCTCCTGATGAATTTATTTTTATCGCTTCCATTTTATTAATTTTAGATACTCGCCTTATTATTTCACATACCCGTCTCTAGCTCTTTTTCAGGTTGCTTAGAAATTTCTCAACGTACATCGCAGCTATCGCACCGTCCGCAACCGCAGTTATAACCTGTCTTAACGGTGTGTTCCTGATATCACCTACCGCAAATATACCGGGGCATGATGTTTCCATTATGGAATTAGTTATTATGCAGCCATATTTATCAAGCTCAACCAGGTCTATTACCATATCCGAATTAGGTTTCCATCCTACATATTCAAAAACAGCATCAACTTTAAGTTTGATTACCTTGCCTTCTTTTTTGTCTTTTATAATGACTTCTTCCAGCTTGTTCTCACCAACAAATTTTTCTACCACGGAATTCCATAAAAATTCTATTTTCTCATTCTTAAATGCCCTCTCCTTTAAAACCTGGACTGCGCGTAATTCATCCCTCCTGTGAATCAGGTATACCTTCTTTACAAATCTGGTAAGAAAAATTGCTTCCTCCAGCGCCGTATCTCCGCCTCCTACAACTGCAACATCCCTGTCCCTGTATAAAGCCCCATCACAGGTTGCGCAGAATGAAACGCCCTTTCCAATTAGCTTATCCTCACCTTCTACATTCAATCTTGAAGGGCTTGCCCCAGCAGCTATTATTACTGTTTTTGACTTTATGATGCTATTATCACCGACACACCTGAATCTGTTAAATTCATCGCTTCTGTCACCTTCTATGCGCTCTATATAATTCACATTGAAATAATCCTTTGTCTCTATACCCAGACTTTTACAATGTTCAATCAGATTCTGCGAGAGTTCATAACCCGATATATCACCTTTGAAGCCGGGATAATTCTCTATAAGATCGGTATTTATTATCTGCCCGCCAGGCATCATCTTCTCTACAATGATAAAATCCAGTCCAGCGCGCTTTGCATAAAGCGCTGCGCTAAGTCCTCCAGGACCCGCACCTACAATAATAAGGTCAGTCTTCAATTCATCCATATCAGTCTAAATCCCCCATTCCAGAACATAAAAAGGTTGTAAAAATAAAAAAAGCCAATCACATTTTATCTAATATTATAAATATTTAGAACTTAAAATAAATGAATAATTATATGTAATTGGCAAATATAATAATAGATCATGCCAGTAGCAGCTTTTATTCGAAAAAGTTATCTAATCTTTTAAAAATCCAGCCGGTAATATACCCTGCAGCTTCTAATATTTCCTTGCAGCTTCCTTTATCCTCTTCTCAAGCTCTTCTTCAGACTTTACGCCTGAAATATCAATATTCATATCCATTAAAAGTTTCAAAGCGCATCTTACAATCATAGTATTTGCAATCTTATGTCCCCCTGATTTTCTACATTCTATGCCCATGTTCTCAAGAAATGAAACCATACCTGAAGGCATCGTTATCGGAATCCTAAAATAATCCTGTTTGCGCTCTACCATACTACCACCTCCTAATATGTTTTTATTGTATTTTTATGCATATGAGTATATCTATTAAAATTCAAATTGTCAAACTGCAGGAAAGCTATCATTGTGCGCTCCCAGAACGCTGCGCAAAAATAAATGAAAATTATTATTCTGCCCATTACTTTCCACGATGTTTTGTTATAAGATTATATTTATAATTTTACTGATATTTAAAAAAACAAAAAAATCGATAACTCTATAAGATATATGATTCAGGAGTGTCTGGGCAATGATTGGGACCGTCAAAAAAAATGAAATCATAAAAATCTCCGTTATCGGCGGGAGCGACGTAGGGAAAGATATTTATAACCTTGCCCGTGAAGTAGGAAGTGAAATCGCAAAAAACGGAGCAATGCTGGTCTGTGGTGGACTGTCCGGCGTGATGGAAGCCGCCTGCAGGGGCGCAAGCGAGGAAGGAGGCCTTACGATAGGTATATTACCCTTTACTGATGAAAACTACGCAAATGAATATGTTGATATAAAAATCCCCACAGGAATCGGCCTTGCAAGGAATCTTACAGTGGTACTTACGGCTCATGCAATAATAGCTGTCGATGGAAGCTACGGCACACTTTCAGAAATAAGTTACGCGTTAACCTTTAAAAAACCTGTCATAGGATTAAAAACCTGGGAGCTCAAGCCATACTACAGCAAAAATGCGCCCCGCATAATAAGGGCAGAAACCGCCGTTGAAGCAGTAGAGATTGCAATAAGGGAAGCGAAAAAATATAAAAAAGATATGGGCTCCCGAAAAGTCGGCCCACCCGATAATTATAAACCTGTATAAAACGGGAATATTTATAACTATCAGTTACAGATCTTAAAAACATCAGGAAAATATCTTAACAAAATTCATCTGCAGATTTGACAGGGAAGATTGCAAATTCTCCCTCTCGCTTTCACTTATTTCATCCGCTACAACTTTAAGAAGCGCATCGAAACCATCTATTGCCATTTTTGCCTGCTGCCTGTCTTTATACTTATCGTTTACTCCGGCAGGAATTCCCATCTTTTTATAAGCCAGGCTTGAAAGCGACATCATCATCTGTGTCAATATATCCCTGGTCGTTAATTTATCTATCTCTTCCTGTAGCTCTTTAATTAATCTTTCCTCCTTTAACTTTTCTTCTTCATCTTCCTTCTCATTTATTTCATCTTCCACTATTGTATCCTTTAATTCTTTATCTTCCCCATTACCACCTGCATCCTTCTTCTCTTCATATTTTTCTTCTTTTTCTTTCCCATCGCTTTTTTTCTTTTCTTCTTCCATATATATTTACCCTCCTCTGATATCCTTTATTCCGAATCATATTTAATAAGTGAGAAAACGTCGTAACCCTTTAAGGCCTCTCTTGGCTTTAGAAACTCGAGCTCTATCAAAAAACAAAATCCTGCAACCTCGCCACCCATTTTTTCAACAAGCCTGGCTTTTGCTTTAGCCGTACCGCCGGTTGCAACAAGATCGTCAACTATTAAAATACTATCACCCTTATTTACTGCATCTGTGTGCATTTGTAAAACATTTTTTCCATACTCTAGCTCATACGAAGTTTCGCAAGTATCGTAAGGGAGTTTCCCCGGCTTTCTTACAGGTATAAAACCAACGCCCAGCTTATATGCTATTACGGCACCGTATATAAATCCGCGTGCCTCTGCCCCCAGGACTGCGTCTATTTTCTTGCCTCTGCAGCTCTCGACCATTTTGTCCACAGAATACCTGAATGCTTCTCCATCCATCAGCAGCGTCGTGATGTCCCTGAACATAACACCCTTTTTTGGGAAATCAGGTACGTTTCTTATTTTTTGTTTTAAATCCAATTTTTATCCTTTCTGTAAGAGTTTTATATTAAAAAATACTCGCCTGTTAAATTTTCCTGCCTTATTTAATTCCCTCGATAAGAGAACCTATAAGATAACTGACCTCCATTTTCTCAAATCCAATCTGCGATAAAATTTCTTCCACCGTATACTTCTGTCCATAACTCCAGAGTTCCTTCAGGAAATCGCCGGCTGCCTTATTTCTGAACCACGCATTGCCGAATTTCCTGCAAAGATACTCTTCAAGCTGAGCCTGAAAAATCCATGCCTTTATATAACTTGTACAGTAAAAGCCCTCATCCATATCCTTTAAGTAGCTCCCATCAGGATATTCCATTAAAGTTACACCGGATAAAATCTCACTGTAAAGAGTTTCCCTGCCGTCTAACGGCTCCCCGTTATGCAGCGCTAGTTCATATTTAAGTTTTCCTGCATATCTCCTGCAAAACCAGAGCTTTATAATCTTTGAAAAACGGACGAATTCTACTGCCTGCTCGCTGTCCATACCAGTGAAATCAACCAGCCAGTACCTGTTCTGCATCAGCTGCTCCATGGTAAAAGCATACCCTTCAGTTACAGCGTTATTTCCCAGGCACCTGTACTCAAAATCAAGCTCCGGACCGGTATTACCAAAATGAAGGGCATGGCCTCCCTCGTGAAGCATCGTTTCAAAATCATCCTGCCCTCCCGAAGGCATAACTACGAGATATATCTCACCCGGTATTGCCGGAGTGCTGCAGAATGCCCTCGGCGATTTATTCTCCCTTTCCTCCAGGTCGATGTGAATATTATCATATTTTTCCAGGTCTATTCCCATTCCCATTAAAGTATCCTTAAACACGGGCACAAGATTCTCTTTTTTAAAGAATTTATCATATTTCCGCGCCCTTTTTAGAAATGAAAAATCGCTCCTCCTCGACTCTTCAAGGGATACACCAATTTCTCTTTTTAATAAATCGCCAAATCTTCCACTGTATAAATCACCGGTTTCATCAAGTAGTTTTTCCATGCTGCCCAGGATAACTGAAAAATCCTCTTCTTTAAGGTACGAGAAAAGCTCACTGTAGCTTGAAAAACCAAGGTCCGGTACCATTTTATGGACTGAATTCCAGTAATCATATAAATTGCTATTTAATTTCTCTACAACTACCCTGTTCCTCTTATCATCGATAGCATCCCTTTTCGCTTTATCCTGCTGGTTTAAAAGCATGATTTCGGAATACCTGAAAGGCACGCTCTTGCCGTCTATTGCAACTTCCGCTTTCGCTTCATCCTGCGCAATCCTGTCAACAAGTTCTCTTGTCTGCATCTCAAGGTAACCTTCCATACAAAATTTCAATAGATATGAAGCTCTTTTCTTTTCCTCCCCGGTACTCTCGTCTTTCACTTTTTTAATAAAATTAACATTTTCAATATTAAATAGATGGCTGAACCCATCATAAATACTGCTTGTATTTAAAACATCCTTTTTGCCTGAAAAATGAAGGTAATACTCCTTATATATCTTATACAGAAATAATTACGCACTTTTTTAGTATACTTTAATATCCAAATAAAAGCCCTTCTAAATTCTTTAA
>CAYVWW010000043.1:0-8274 GCA_964455605.1 uncultured Actinomycetota bacterium
TATAGAGTTGTTTATTAGGTTTTTCAATTTTTAATTTTTACTTATAAATCTAAACAGGAAAAAAGCCGGGAAATTTTAGGATGGAAAAGGGTAATTTTGTTCATTTGCATGTCCATAGCGAATATTCCCTATTAGACGGTGCTTCGAGGATAAATCAATTAGTAGAGAAAACATGCAAGTTTGGTATGCCTGCAGTTGCATTAACTGACCACGGCGTTATGTACGGTATAATCGATTTTTACGAAAAGGCAAAAAAGGCTGGAATAAAGCCAATAATAGGATGTGAAATCTACCTGGCGCCAAAAAGTAGATGGGATAAAAAAATAGAGAGAGGCACCAGGGAGGGGGCTTCTTATCATCTTACACTTCTGGCGGAGAATAACTATGGCTATCAGAATCTAATGAAACTGGTAAGTCTTGGTTTCCTGGAAGGTTTCTATTACAAGCCGAGAGTAGATAAAGAGCTGCTCAGGGAATACAGTAAGGGAATAATTGCTCTAAGCGGCTGCATCTCTGGCGAAATTCCAAGATATATTGTTTCAGGGGAGGTGGATAAGGCAAAAAAGACAGTTGAGGAATACATCGATATTTTCGGGAAGGACAACTTCTATATCGAGCTGCAGGATTCAGGAATACCCGAGCAGAAGGAGCTTAATAAGGTGTTGTATGATTTGTCTCAGGAATATGATATACCACCAGTCGCAACGAATGATATCCATTACCTTGAGAAAAGCGATAGCAGGGCGCATGATGTTTTGTTGTGTATCCAGACAGGTTCTACGATAAATGAGCCGGGGCGTATGAAATTTCCAACGGAGGAATATTACTTTAAAAGCTATGATGAGATGAAGGAGCTTTTTAAACAGTACCCTGGAGCAGTTGAAAATACGCTTAAGGTCGCGGAGAGATGCGAGGTAAATTTGAAGTTCGGAATGAATTTGATTCCATATTTCGAGGTTCCGGACAATCTTACCCCTAATAAATATCTTGAAAAATTATGCTATCAGGGAGCAGGGGAAAGGTATGGGGATATCACTGATGTCATTGACGGGAGAATAAAAAAAGAACTTTCGGTTATAAGCAAAATGGGATTCTCTGAATATTTCCTTATAGTATGGGATTTCGTTAAGTTTGCAAAAAACAACAAAATAAGGGTTGGGCCCGGCAGGGGGTCCGCTGCAGGAAGCATAGTTTCTTATTGTCTTGGTATAACGGACATAGAGCCGTTAAAATATGACCTTCTTTTCGAACGTTTTTTAAATGAGGAACGAAGAAGTATGCCGGATATCGATATAGATTTTTGTTATGAAAAAAGGGATGAAGTAATCAAATATGTTACTAAAAAGTATGGGGAGAAGAGGGTCGCTCAGTTGATTACGTTTGGCACAATGGCGGCGAGGCAGGCGATAAGAGACGCAGGAAGAGTCCTGGAGGTGCCTTATGCAGAAGTGGACCGTATAGCGAAAATGGTTCCTATGGAGCTTAATATGACAATTAAAAATTCCCTGGAGTTGGTTCCGGAGCTTAATGAAATATATACGAATAATGAAAGAATAAGGGAAGTAATCAGCACGGCAATATCTCTTGAGGGAATATCAAGGCAGGACTCGATACATGCTGCAGGTGTGGTTATATCTTCGGAGGATCTTTATAATTACACGCCGATACAGAAGGAAAATGTGGGCGATATAGTTACCCAGTACAAAATGGAAGATATCCAGAAAATAGGTCTTCTAAAAATGGATTTCTTAGGGCTTAAAACTCTTTCTTTGATAGACAAGACACTGTTTCTGATAAAGAAAACCAAAAATGTTGAAATAGACATTAATAATATAGACATAAGCGAAAAAAAGACTTTTGAGATGCTTGGTGAGGGTGAGTGCCTGGGCGTATTCCAGCTTGAAAGCTCAGGAATGCGTGAGCTGGTTATAAACCTGAAACCATCGAAGTTTGAGGATTTAATAGCGCTTCTTGCATTATACAGGCCAGGTCCCCTGCAAAGTGGCATGGTAAGCGATTTCGTAAAGAACAAAAATGGGAGAAAAAAAATTAGTTATCTCCATCCCTCCCTGGAAAAGATACTTGAAAGCACATATGGAATTATCCTTTATCAGGAGCAGGTTATGAGGATAGCATCTGAGCTTGCGGGTTTCAGCATGTCGGAGGCAGATATATTAAGAGGCGCAATAAGCAAAAAAAAGAGAAACCTTCTGGCAAAACAGAAGAGTAAGTTCATAGAAGGTGCTGAAAAAAGAGGTATTGACAGGAAAATATCAGAGAAGGTTTTTGAACTTGTAAATCATTTCGCAGAGTATGGCTTCAATAAATCCCACAGTACTGCTTATGCTATGATTTCTTATCAGACTGCATACCTGAAAGCGAACTACCCGGTAGAATTCATGGCTGCTATCCTCAGCGTGAGGATGGGAAGCCAGGAAAAAGTTGCACAGTATGTGAACGAAACCAGGCGGATAGGCATAATGGTACTGCCTCCTGATATTAATGAGAGTTTTGCCGATTTTACCGTGGTTGAAGATTCAATCAGGTTTGGCCTGTCGGCAATAAAAAATGTTGGGACAAATGTTATCGAGTTGATAGAGAAGGAAAGAAAGAAAAACGGAAGATTTAAAAATTTTATAGATTTTTGCGAGAGGGTAGACAACAGCGTTTTGAATAAGAAAACTATTGAAAGTCTTATAAAAAGTGGAACATTCGACTCTCTCGGCATGAGCAGGAAATATCTTCTTGAAAACTATGAGACCATAATAGAAGAAGTATTAAAGATAAGGAAAAACAGGGATATGGGGCAGTATTCGCTTTTCGAGATCAATGGTGGCGAAAAGAAAGAAATGTCAATGAGCAGTCCTTCTTATAGTCAGGAAGAAAAGTTTAAAGAATTTTCAAAAAAAGAACTGCTGAATTTTGAAAAGGAAATGCTGGGGCTTTATATATCAGGCCATCCTTTATTCGAGTATAAGGATTCGCTTTCGAAGCTGACCCCGATAAATGCTCTTGGAAGTTTTGAAGACAAGTCAACTGTTGTGATAGGGGGGATAGTAAACAAGTTCAAAATAATATACACTAAAAAAGACCAGCAGATGTGTTTTTTAGAGATTGAGGATTTTGATGATAATATGGAAGTAATCGTATTCCCTTCTATTTTTTTAAAGTTCAGGGAATTGATTACCGAAGAAAAGGTAATAAGCATAAGGGGAAAGCTAGATAAAAAGGAAGACCAGATAAAAATTATAGCCAACGAGCTTAGTGAGCTAGAGAAGGAAAGAAAGGTTAATAAGAGCCAGAAAGAGCTCATTGGAGAGAAAAGTGTTAGGATAGTATTTACTGTTAAAAAGTGCGATATAAATAAGAATCTTGTAAACCAGTTTTACGATATACTTGGAAGATACAGAGGCACAAGTGAAGTAGAGTTCAGGATAGCAGGGGAAAATATAACAGATGTCGAGAAGATATATGAACTTTCGTCAGAGTACAGGATTACCCTCAATCAGGAAATGGAGAATAGCATGAAGGAGGTTTTTGGAGATAAGATAATCTGGAAAATGATATAGTATTTAAAAATACATGGGAGGAGTCAAATGCATGACTTAAAATTCGCAGTTTTGGGTGCAGGCCATGGAGGAAAAGCTATAGCAGCGCATCTCGCTATAAAGGGTTTTAGCGTAAATCTATACAACAGGACGCTTTCAAGGATACAGCCAATTAAAAAGATGAGGGGCATAGAGCTTGAAGGAGAGGTTAAAGGTTTTGGAAAACTTAACATAGTAACGAATAATATCGAAAAGGCGATTAAGGGCGTGGATGTAATTATGGTAGTGGTACCTGCAGATGCCCATAATTATATTGCAAAAATATGCGCGCCATTCTTAGATGAAAAGCAGGTTGTAGTTTTAAATCCGGGGAGAACCTGTGGGGCAATGGAGTTTTTAAATGTAATTCGTCATGAAGGTAATAACAAAGATGTCACTGTATCCGAAGCCCAGACTTTTATATATGCGAGCAGGGGTATGGGCCCGGCAACTGCAAAAATATTCAGGATTAAGCAGGCGATACCTATTGCTGCAATTCCTTCAAAGAAGACAGACATGGTCGTAAGAAAGTTAAACAATGCATTCCCGGAGTTTATACCGGCAGCAAGTGCCATTGAGACAAGTTTTAACAATATGGGTGCTGTATTTCATCCATCTATTACCATACTTAACTTGAGCAGAATAGAATCTACTATGGGAAACTTTCAGTTTTATATAGAAGGAGTTACGCAAACGGTAGCAAGAATTCTGGAGGCGGTTGACGAGGAAAGGGTTAAGGTATCCAGGAAACTTAAGTGCGCAAAGATATATACTGCTATCGAGTGGCTATCAATGGCATATAACGTGGTAGAGGATAATTTATTTGATGCCATACACAGTAACCCCGGGTATGTCGGAATTATGGCTCCAAGGACTATAAACGTAAGATACATAACAGAGGATGTCCCGATGAGCCTCGTCCCCATATCGGAGTTCGGAAAAGCCCTTGGGGTACAAACGAAGGTAATCGATTCTCTTATAGATATAGCGATTGCCATATTTAAAAAGGATTTCAGGAGTAGCGGAAGGAACCTTTCAAGGCTTGGGCTGGAAGGATTAAGCCTGGAACAGATAAGAAATAATTTTATTAAAGGAAGGGAAAGCAAATAGAAGCATGAAGAAAATACTTGGTGCCTGCATCGGCAGCTGTGTTCATGTTGCGGGAATCATAAATTTTTTAAATCTGGCAGGAAGGCATGGCTACAAAACAAAATTTCTGGGTTCAGCGTGCAAAATTAATAAATTGAAAGAGAATATAGATAAGTACGGTCCTAATATAGTGGCAGTAAGCTACCGTCTTTCACCGGAAAGCGCACTTGAGCTTTTTAAGGAATTAGATGATAAAGTAATTAAAAATCTAAAAAAACAAAAAATAGAATTCATACTTGGGGGAACGAAACCGGTAGCCGAAGCTGGCAAAAAACTGGGGATTTTTGACGTTATTTTTACGGGCGAGGAGAGCATTGCTGAAATAGAAAATTTTTTAAGCAAGAAAAAAATAAAACCAGGAAGCGAAATTCCTCCCCAGAACATAGTAGAAAGAATCGATTATAAAAAGCCGGTACCTGTTATAAGGCATCATTTTGGGCAGCCCACGCTGGATGAGACAATAAAAGGGATAAAGAAAATTTCGTCAAGTGGTCTGCTGGATATCATATCCATAGGGCCCGACCAGAATACGCAGGAATTTTTCTTCCATCCTGAAAAAATGGACAGGAAACAGGATGGCGCAGGAGGCGTACCTTTAAGAAGTGTGGAGGATTTTAGGAAACTTTACGAAGCGTCGAGAACAGGGAATTATCCTTTGTTGAGATGTTATAGCGGGACAAATGATATTATTAAGATGGCGGAGGTTTTAAGGAAAAATATTAATAATGCGTGGTGTGCGGTTCCTCTATGCTGGTATAATGAGCTGGATAACAGAAGTGAGAGAAAACTCGAGGATGCCATAGCAGAGAATCAATCAGTAATGAAGTGGCATGCCGACAGGGATATTCCTGTGGAAATTAATGAGTCGCACCACTGGAGCCTGAGATATTCGCCGGACGCTGTTGCGGTGGCCGCTGCATATATCGCAGCGTATAATGCAAAAATGCTTGGGGTAAAGGTTTATATCTCGCAGTATATGTTTAACACACCTCCTGAAACTTCTTTTACTATGGACCTTGCTAAAATGCTGGCAAAGGTAGAATTGATAGAATCTTTACACGATAATAACTTTACGACTCTAAGGCAGACCAGAACGGGGTTATTCAGTTATCCAGCTAATTACGATGAAAGCAAGGGGCAGCTTGCCTCTTCGGTCCTACTCCAGATGCAGCTGGAACCGCATATTTTACATGTTGTTGCATATTGCGAGGCAAATCATGCTGCAAGCGCGGATGATATCATAGAGAGCGTTAAAATTGCAGGCAGGGTAGTTGACAACTGCCTGTATGGTTGTCCCGATATGAAGCTGGATGAAAAGGTAAAATCAAGGAAAGAGGAATTAATTTCTGAGGCGGGGATGATTGTAGATAAAATAAAAATGCTTGACACGGAAAAGAAATATAAAGATCCCCTGTTGTCTCCTTATATAATCTCGAAGGCCATAAAGACAGGGATACTTGATGCGCCACACCTCGATGGTGTAAAAGCAGCCAGCGGGAAGGTGAGGACCATGTTTGTTGAAGGAAAAAACGTAGCCATAGATGAAAACGGAAAGACTATCACGGAAGAAGAAAGACTGGCTAAAATAAAAATATAGGATTTAAATATTTTTATAGATATGTGTGGCATTGCTTTTTATAACGTATTATAGTGTGGTAAAATACCTTTCTTATAATTAATATCACGGTGATACAGAAATGTTTGGGAATAAAAAAGATAAGCAGATAATAAAACTTCCTTTTGGATTGAGGGACATACTTCCTCCAGAGACAAAAGAGAGGAATAAAATAAAAGAAATAATCGGCAGCGAGTTTAAATTATGGGGCTATGGAGAAGTTAACACGCCTGTTGTCGAATATACGCGTAACATTTCCATAGGAGCGGGCAAGGACTGGAAGGATAAATTAATTAATTTTTTTGATGTCGATGGCAGCCCGGTATCCTTGAGAAGTGATATGACCATACCAATAGCGAGGCTTACAGGAATGAGGATAAAAAAGGAACAACTACCTGTAAGGTTTTGTTATTTTGCAGATTCTTTCAGGCAATCTGGCACACAGAAAGGTATAAGCAGGGTTTATAATCAGGCAGGACTCGAGCTTATTGGTTCTTCCAATACTATGGCAGACAGCGAGATTCTTGTTATACTTGTAAGCATATTAAGCAAGTTAAAATTGAATGATTACACCATAGGTCTGGGAAATGTGGAGTTTATTGATGGACTCTGTGACTGGTTTGGTCTGGATATGAAAGAAAAGGAATCAGTAAGAAAAAAGATAATAAAAAAAGATTTTGTAACGCTTGAGAGCTTTTTGGGTAAAAAAGATAAGGGTAAGGCCGAAATTTTTATAAAGCTAATGCAGCCGGAAGGTAATGTCAGTAAAATATCCGGTTTGGTTTCAGAAATAGGAGATAATAGGGTAACAAAGAGCTTTAATTATATAAGGGAGTTATATAATACTGTTAAGGATTATGGTTATGGCGGAAATATTGTTATAGATTTCAGCATCATAAGGGATTTCGATTATTATACAGGTGTGTTGTTCGAGGTTTACTGCATGGGTGTAAAAAATATCATAGGAAGTGGCGGAAGGTATGACGGGCTGATAAAAAAATTCGGTAAGGATGTTCCTGCTACGGGATTTGCGCTGGATATAGATTTGGTCCACAGGGCAGTGGGAGGACCGGATGAGAAAAGGAAACTTAAGGTCTTACTGGGGTGCAGCGGAATCAAAAGCAGGCCCGAATTTATAAAATTTGTCAAAATGGCGGAAACACTGCAAAAAAGTGGAGTTATTACAGAGATGTGTCTTGAGGATAAAGACAATGTAGAAGAATTCTTGAAGCAAAAAGGCTATGATTTACTTGTAAGGCCTGACAGAGATTTCAAAGAAGTGGAAATAAGTGATGTTAATAGAAATCTGAAATTAATAAAAAAAATAAATGATTTTATTAAAGAGATAGATGATGGAAAATGGAATTAAAATAGCAATCCCGAAGGGCTACCTTTTCAAACCCTCCGTGGAGATATTAAAAAAAGCAGGTTTTAACGTAGATTCGCTGGCAGAGGACAACAGGAAACTGTCCGTATTTTCGGGAAAGGACTCTATAGGGTATGTTATTTCCAGGCCAATGGATATTCCTGTATATGTCGAACACGGAGCCTGTGATATAGGGTTTTCAGGAAAGGATGCATTAATGGAGAAGGAAAGCGAAGTGTATGAGCTACTTGACCTGAAAAGTGGGAAATGCAGGATAATTATTGCGACACTGGAAGACTGTATAGAAAAGGTAAAGGAGCATTACAGGCATTTCGGTATGGTGAAAGTGGCTACCAGTTACCCTAATATCGCAAAGAAGTTTTTTGATGGGAAAGGCATACAGGCAGAGATTGTTAAACTTCATGGTTCGGTAGAGCTTGCCCCTGTGCTCGGAATAGCGGATGAGATACTTGATATAACTTCGACAGGAAAGACCCTGAAAGAAAACAATCTGGTTGAGATGGAGGAAGTTGCGGTTTCAACCATGAGGATAATTG